>WLTJ01000115.1 GCA_009705435.1 Actinomycetota bacterium
CGCGGACACCGAGTCCTGAATCGACAACCCGACGGAGGATTGATGGGACTTGGCACGTCTCCAGTCAGAATTATCCTCTTCCGTTTAGCAGAAACCTGGGGATTCGGAACCGGAACAGCAGACATCAAGGCTTGGGTGTACGGGTGCGCTGGGGCGCCGTAGACGGCATTTGGGGATCCTATTTCAACAATCTTTCCGAGGTACATGACAGCGACTTCATCGGCAATGTGGCGGACCACTGAAAGGTCGTGAGCGATGAAGACATACGAGAGTTCAAGTTCAGTCTGAAGTTTTTCAAGAAGATTGAGAATCTGTGCTTGAATCGATACGTCGAGAGCCGAGACCGGCTCATCTGCGACGATGACTTTTGGCTGCAATGCAAGAGCTCGAGCGATACCGGCACGCTGCCGCTGTCCGCCAGAAAACTCGTGCGGAAATCTGTTGTAATGCTCGTGACTCAGCCCAACTAACTCCATCAGCTCAAAGACCCGATGCCTCTCGTCAGAACGATTCATAGTCTTTTGAATTCGTATGGGAGTTCCGATACTTTGGCCGATGCTGTGGCGTGGGTTAAGACAGGCATACGGGTCCTGGAAAACCACTTGAATGTCACGGCGCATTTTCAGCATCTCTTTGCGAGAAGCCGACGTAATGTTTGTTCCGTTCAGAATCACAGAACCCGCAGTTGGCTCAATCAACCTTGCCAGCAAACGTGCGAGCGTGGATTTACCGCAACCTGACTCACCAACAACCGCCAATGTTGTAGCGCGTCGAAGTGAAAAAGAAACTCCATCTACTGCCTGAACAACCTGAGTCGGACGCTGTAGCAGTTTGGAAGCTCCTGTTGGGAAATGCTTGAAAAGACCATGCGCCTCAAGGACTATTTCGTCATTCATTGCGCTGCCTTCACTAAGGATAAAAGCTCTGCTGTTGGTAAATGACAAGCAGAGAAACTATTTCCAACAGCTTTCAATTCAGGAACTTCAGTGCTGCACCGACCGTTCAGTGATGCGGCATATAGACAACGTGAATGGAAAGGGCAACCAGAAGGAAGGTCAATCAAAGAGGGCGGAGTACCAGGAATCGGTTCTAAATGACTATGGCGCTCAGAGTCCAAACTCCTCACAGAATTTAAAAGACCACGCGTGTATGGGTGAGTGGGAGAACTGAAAACGTCTTCCACGGAAGCTACTTCCACCAAACGTCCGGCGTACATGACCAGAACTCGCTTAGTCACCTCAGCGACTACACCCAAATCATGCGTGATCAAAATGACTGCCGAGCCGTGCTCCTCTTGCATAGCGCTGATCAATTCCAGAATCTGCGCTTGAACCGTTACATCAAGAGCCGTGGTTGGCTCATCAGCTATCAGAAGCTTTGGGCGATTGATCAACGCCATCGCAATAACGATACGTTGTCGCATACCGCCGGAAAATTCATGGGGGTATTGATTGATTCTTTTTAAAGGTTCGGGAATCCCTACCTTGCTGATCGAATCGAGAACCAAATCTCGCAATTCCTTCTTAGAAGTACCATGGTGATGGATTGCATAAGCCTCAGCAATCTGATTACCCACGGTATAAAACGGATTGAGCGCTGTGAGAGGATCTTGGAAAATCATTGCGATGTCGCTACCGCGTTTCAATCGAACTTCTTCTTCTGACATTGCAAGAATGTCCTGACCTTCGAAGAGAGCCGATCCTGACACTCGAACATCTGCTCCAAAGTTAAGCCGCATAATCGCGCTTGCGGTCACCGATTTGCCGGATCCACTCTCGCCAACAATGGCTAAAGTCTCCCCTCGGCCGATGTCAAACGACACTCCTCGAACGGCCTGCACATCACCTTCGCCCGTACCGAAATTGACGTGCAAATCACGAACAGACAACAAAGGCTGAGTCATTTCGAGCGCACCCTTGGATCAAGAAACCCATACATAATGTCGACGAAGGCATTCGCAATAACTATGAATACGGCTGAAACCAAGGTTGTAGCCACCAAGATCGGGAGATCAGAATTCACAACCGCTGCAATCGTGAGCTTTCCGAGACCAGGAAGGTTGAACACACTTTCTGTCACAATTGCGCCCCCTAAGAGAAAGGCTAAGTCAATCCCTGCGATTGTTGCGATCGGTGTCAAGGCGGCTCGCAAGACATATTTCACAATAAGTTTTTTCCTCGGCAAACCCTTGGCTATTCCGAGCCGAACAAACTCTTCATTCATCACTTCGAGTATTCCGTTACGCGTCAAACGTATGTATGTTGATGCCGAAAGAAGCGCAAGTACAAACCATGGCAAAATTAGTGCCGTAAACCACTTCATCGGATTTTCGGAGATTCCGACATAATGCGGGAACGGCAATATATTGGTCCAAATAACGAAGATCAAAACGCTCAGTAAACCCAAGAAAAATGATGGAAAACTAATTCCAACGACACTAAAAACGGTTGCCAAGTGGTCAGGCCACTTCCCTCGACGGAGCGCCGCCAGGGTCCCTAAGGCAATGCCGAAAAACATCCACAAAACGAAGGCACCAACGGCGATTGAGACCGTGACCGGCAGGGTCTTAGCAACAAGACTTGAAACGCATTCGTGACGATCATATGAATATCCCAAAGATGGGGCGGAACAATGGATTCCCGATTCATCTTCGCCGTATGTCCGACCTGCGAAGATTCCCTTCATGTAACTGCCGTACTGCTCAATGAAGGGCTTGTCGTAGCCGAGTCTGACCCGATTAGCTTCGATGACTTCGGGGCGGCAATTCTTTCCGCACGTTAAGGCAGCTGGATCGGCTGGAAGCGCAGAAAAGATCCAAAAAGTAAAAACACTGACCACAAACAACAAAACCACAGCAAAAAATGTGCGCCGAGCGACAAAATAGAACATATAACGAACTGCCTCATTGGTGTTGGTCAACAACTCTCGCTGTTAACCAACACCAACATGAATCAGATATTAGCCTGCTAGGCCAATTGCGCCGAGGTTGTACCAACCAAACGGCATCCACTGGTAAGCGAGACGGACATTCGAGCCCACCAAGTTTTGTGACTTAGTCGCTGAACCTGGGATAGCCCAAGCGTTGTCCATAATTACCTGGTTGAGTTCCTTCCACAGTGACGCCTGCTTGGCGCGATCTGTTTCAGATTTAGCCAGTTGGACCTTTTCGTCAAATGCTGGGAAATTAGGATCCTTCTCGTTATTGGTGTAGTTGAAACCGCCACCTGCACCGAAGAGTTCGGGGATAACAGTTGAAGCGTTGGCCCAGTCAGCTGCCCAACCGGAACGCATCAGGTCTCCACGATCACCGTTAATGGTGGCGTAGTACTTCGAGGGTTCGATCGGGTTGTCGATGATATTGACTCCAACTGCCTTCAACGAGTCAATCCAGATAGCAATGTTCTTCTGCCACGAGGCTGAGTCAGGGTGATCAAAACGTAGACCTTCGCCAGTAGCACGTGCGTGAAGTTCGGGACAAGCGGTCTTAGCCTTGTCTAACGCGGCGGTCGCTGCTTCAACGTTGGGGGTTCCGTCCTCATTGAGTCCGTCGACTAATGTCGCCGCTTCGTAGTCGGTAGCCAAAAGTGGCGCAACGAAGCTCTTTGCGAACTCTCCAGTGAAAGGTCCACCAGCGGCCGTACGAAGTGCTTCACGATCAAGTCCCAACCAAATAGCTTGCCGCACTTCGATGCAGTTGACCGTCTCGTTGTTAAACATGGTGTAAGAAACGAAACCATCAAAGCCGTCGGTACGACGATCCTTCAGACTGTCATCACCGAAAACAGTTTGTAGGTTTTCAGGCTGAATGCCGCCGTAGACAATGGCGTTTTGGTCGTCACCCGAATCGGCAAGCATACGCTCGTCAATCACGGCTTCATCCACACCGTATTGCCAAATGATCTTGTCAACATGGGGCTTGCGAACCGGATCCGAATCAGGATTCCAATTCTCATTACGTACCATCACCATTTCTTTGCCGGCTTCGTACGACTCAATTTTGAAAGGTCCATTGGAGAACGGCTTCAGAGCGTACTGGTCGGCGGTGTCCTGCGCCTGAGGCACTGGTCCAAAAGCCAACAAAGAAACCGTGTAAGCAAAGTCCGCTACTGGCACTTTCAAATGGAAAGTGATCGTCGTGCCATCACATGCAACTGCAGCATCAAAGAGTGCCTGTTGTTCTGCTGTGGCCAACCACGGACCAGGGTAAGCGCTTCCGAAATCTGAATCGCCTTCCGCAATGTCCAAGTAAGTCGTTGCGTACATAGGACCTTCACCGGCAGTCACTTCTGCAGCGAAGGTTCGTGAAATTCCATACGCAATGTCGCCACAGGTGACGTCAGAACCGTCTTCCCACGTGACTCCGTCACGCAATGTGAACGACCAAGTTTTCAAATCCTCTGAGGCTGTACCGAGGTCGGTTGCCATGTCGGGCACGACGCCTGCGCCCTCTTTCCCAGCAGCAGGCACGTAAGACGTGAGCGTACGGGCATAGGTTGAGCCGTAAGCACCCAACTCAGCACCGGTGTACACGCGCTGCGGATCGAGATTCGACGCGCCTTCTTGGAAGGTGAGAACGTACAACGTTCCGCCATCCTTGATTCCGTCGGCGGTAGCTGAGCGCCCGCCAGTTTCTTCACCACTTTGCGCACCCATACCAGATCCACCACAGGCTGAGAAGAAAAGCCCAGCGGTAGCGATGGCGGCAATGATTCGATTACGTTTCATAACTTCCCCCTCATCGTCTTCAGACGAATTGTCAATTTTCCTATCAATACCCTAGTACTTAATTGCACCCTCAAATCACTCAACTTGTATTTCCCAAAAGGAATTTTAGAGTTGCTGACGGTCACTACGAGGGTCAAAGGCGTCTCGTAAACCGTCCGCCAACAGGTTGAACCCCAAAACCAGCAACAATAAGGCACCGCCTGGAATAAAAAGGTAGGCAGTGTCGGCTCGGTAATAACGAACCGAATCCCCAAGCATGATCCCCCAGGAGGCCGTTGGTGCCTGAAAACCCACACCGAGGAAAGACAAAGTCGCTTCCAACGCAACATACCCAGGGAGACTCATCGCCACGAAAATAATGATTTGGGGCCACAAGTTGGGCAATAACTGCTTGAAGACCAAATGGGTCGTCCCAGCCCCAAAAGACCGTGCCGCCTCCACGAAATCTCTCTCTCGTAATGACAGCACCTGACCGCGAACCAAGCGAGCCATGTACACCCAACCGAAAATAGTCAAAATTGAGAGAATGTAGGTCAATTTGGCGGTGTTACCACGCGGCACGCCCCAACTTTCGAGTCGTTGGGTCATCGGATTGGCGAGTGCGATGATGAGCAGAAGCGACGGGAATGCCAAAGCCACGTCTCCAATTCGGCTGATCAGTGCATCAACCCAACCACGTCGCAACCCTGCAACGATGCCCAAAAAAACGCCGACAGCAGTGCTTAACACGGTTCCGACCGTTCCGATGATGAGAGACAGGCGAGCTCCGTACATCAAACGCCCCAAAATGTCCCGACCTGTTCCAGGCTCAACTCCTAAAGGATGGTCCCAAGACATGCTCCCGAGCGGACCTTTAGGAAGTCCAAAGTCGTTAATTGATTGGCGATCTAACGCATACGGGTCAACGTTCAGCAATCGCACTAGCAGTGGCGCGAAAATCGCTACTAAAACGTAAAAAAGAACCACATAAAAGGCAACGACGCCAAGGCGCCCCTTTTTAAATCGACGCATTCCAAGTCGCCACGGTGACAGACCAGAAGAATCAGAAACGCCAACGACCTGCGTCATTGACTCCATGACTTGAGAATCCAAATTACTCACGTCTGAAGCATAGAACAACAGGCACGAAACG
>WLTJ01000116.1 GCA_009705435.1 Actinomycetota bacterium
ACCATCGGGTTGTAGCCAATCGCCAGCAATACATCGGCGTTACTGAAATCTTGATAGCCGGCTTCCCAAATGCCGACACGAAAAGGTGCAGTACTTTTAGCAGGTTGATCAATCGTCACGGAGGTGTAAAAAGACGGTGAGTCAAAACCTTGATGAAAGGCGCGAGCCGCCGGGACCGCTAGCGAGTTCTGATACCCGCCGGTACCTGTATATGAGGCGACCGAGCGCGGACCATAGGTGTCAATGATCCGACGTAATTGCGTAGCGATCTCATCCATAGCCTCAGATGAGGAGAGTTCTTCAAATGTGCCATCGGGACGGCGACGTAATGATTTCAGCAAACGTTGAGGGTGAGTCATCTGCTCGGGGATCTGTCGTCCCTTAATGCATGTATAGCCAGCGAAAATTGGATCCTCGGGAACTCCTCTGATGGCAATTGCTTGACCGCCTTGTAGATCGACTTCGATCGGGCAACTGGCATGGCAGAAACGGCAAAAGGTGAGATGAGTAGAAATATCATCGGTTGATAAGTCGTCCGTAACGTTCAATGAATTGTCTAGCGACACTTTTTGCCCCTTTTTCGGTGAACCTTGACCCCACGGCTCTGTTTATAAACTAATCGCTGGATTAGTTTATAAACAGACCAGAGGTCGATTTACTTTCCGAAACGAGACAAGTTATGAGCAATGAGTCCGAGACCTTCGTCATTGATGATTTAATCCATCGCCGTCAAGGAGCGATCGCTTGCCCATATCCGATCTTTGCGGGTCTGCGAGAGACCGACGGACTTGTTTTCAATGCGGACTTGGGGGCATGGATCATCACGCGTTACGACGATGTGCGCTCAATTTTGCGAGATACTGAGCGCTTCTCCAGTCTCAATCCAACCGGCCCGCAGGCGGCGGGAGAGGCCCTGATGAAGGGAATCATGGAGTTGATGCAGGACCCGGAGATGGCAGCGGTTCTTGATTCATCGGCGATGAGCCGAGGTCGAGTTGCGGTCTTATTGAACGCCGATCCACCTGATCATCGCCGTCAGCGCAAGTTGGTCAACCCTGCCTTTCGTCCAGACCGTATTCGAGCCATGGAGCCAGCCATCACGGAAGTCGCAACTCGACTCTTGATAGATGTTCAAGCCGATCTTGCCAAAACTGGACAGGTGAATATCGTTGAGCGTTTCACCGTTGGACTTCCGATGACCATCATTGCCCTAGCACTCGGTGTCGTCGGTGAGGATTTGGCAACCTTTAAGAGGTGGTCGAATGACATCGTGATGCCCGTGGGCAATCATTCGCCGTCCACCGAGCAGGTCAAAGGTTTCCTGTTATCGACAAAACAATTCGCTGAATACTTTTTGGCTCAAATCGCCCAGCGTCAGGCAGTTCCCACGAACGACCTGTTATCGGATATTGCTAACGCCGATATTGATGGCGAAAAGTTAACCGATGATGAGCAATTGGGTATGTTGCAACAATTTCTTGTCGCCGGCAATGAAACAACGACCAATCTGATTACCAACATGATTCGTTGTTTGGCGCAAGATTCTGAACTTCAAGAGCGCGTACGTCGAGAACCCGCGCTGATTGACGGTCTGATTGAAGAGATGTTGCGCTTTGAAGCCCCTGTTGGCGGTTTATTCCGACAAACCAAAGTTGACGTTGAGATTGCTGGGACGTCAATCCCGGCGGGTGATCATCTCTGGCTCGTTTTTGCCTCGGCCAACCGAGATGGGTGCAAATTCGCCGATCCTGACCAAGTTGATCCCGAAAGATTGAATGTCAAGGAACATTTGGCCTTTGGCAACGGGGAGCATTTCTGCCCAGGTGCGGGGCTGGCGCGAAGTGAGGCACGTATCGCAATCCAACTCATTTTGGAAACTCTTGAGCCTTTTTCACTGGCGGCAGATAACGATTTCCACTATGGCGACTCTTTCGTTCTACGCGGGCTCACAGGTTTAAATATCTCAACTTGGGGCTAATGACCCTCGGCGTAGCGTCAGAACTAATCAATCGGTTAGTTTCTAGGGAGAGATGTTGGTCGCAATGACTTGCACAGGGGAGGGACCAAAAATGGCTGATCGCTGGATAACTGATAGGGCGCCAAGCAAGCGTTGGCCGCACTACACCCGAGCCAATGCCGGCGAAGTCCTGAGCGTTTCGGCCAGTCCTCTGAGCCAGCAATTCTGCTGGGAAAATGGCATCTTGCTCGGTTGGCGTGACGGTTATGTGCGGGGAGGGAATTACACCCTTGACGAATTCACCAATGGCGAACCTGAAGTGTGTGGCTTTTTCGCCGGCTATTTCTACATCAACTTGGCCAATGTGCGCATGCAGGCTGTGCGCAGTCCGCTACTCACTGTCGAGCAATTAGATCTTGCCTTCTTTGGGGATCACCCCGAAGTCCCGCCCTATGAGGCGCATCCCCTTGATGAACGTCCAGAAATGGCCGAAGGGATCTTGGCTCACCTCGGATGGGTGATGACCAATACCTCAATTCCTGAAGTCGATGCCGAAAAGCAGATGACTATTGAGTTGCGTCGGGGTCGCCCGGACTTAGCAACATTGAGCGATGCTGGACTTCTCACACGTGCCCGCATGTTGCAGCCATTGCTTCGCAAATTATTTGATAGTCATACCCCTCCTTCATCTGACTCAGCCATCGCGCCCGGAATTTTGGGTGCCATTTGTGCGGCAATTGGTGAGCCAGAAACTGCGATGAAGTTGTTGGCAGGCATTGGAGATGTTGACTCGGCTGAACCTAGTTACCGGATCTGGGATTTGTCGCGCATCGTGAATGCTTCTGCTGCAGTGAGCAAAGAGTTCAATGCTGGCTTGACGGGTCTCGTTGATCGTCTGTCGTCTTCAACCGATAGCGAAGTACAACATTTCCAAGCACAGTTCGAGCAGTTTCTCGTTGAATTTGGATCGCGCGGCCCCAATGAGTGGGAGATCAGCGCCGATACATGGGAGACAAAGCCGGCCTATGCCATTGCGGTGATTGATCGTATTCGTCTGCAGAAAGATGGTGAGTCGCCCACCATTCGCAATGCCCGCAAGGCTCAAGAGCGTCAGGCCTTGACGCAAGACGTGCGCGACAAAGTTCGCCCACTCGGCGATGAGCTGGCCGGACAATTGGAAGGCGCATTGACCGCCAGTTCACAAATGGCAATTCGTGAGCGGACTAAAACAAATATCATTCGCGCTTTACACGAAGTCCGTATGGCGTTTCGTGAATTGGGTCTGCGACGCGCAGCGCAAGGTACTTTGAAGGATCCACATCACGTGTTTGCTTTGCTTGATTCTGAACTTGATGAATTCCTGTTCAATCCAACATCGTTGACTGAAGTTCTCGCTCAGCGCCATGCGCAATGGCAAGCCCTACAACTTCTTGAGCCACCTTTCTTCATCAAGAACGGCATCGTCCCCCCGCTCAGTGAATACAAAAAGAAGGGTCAGTCCTCAGCGACCCGAGCTCAAGTCGGCGACGTTGTTCAGGGAGTACCTGGTTGCACTGGTCAATATGTCGGCCGAGCACGAGTCATCCTTGATCCCACAGAACCAGGCGACCTTGAGCCCGGCGATGTCTTGATCGCTCCGAATACTGATCCCGCATGGACACCACTGTTCATGTCCTGTGGAGCAGTCGTCGTCAATGTGGGGGCGGCTATTAGCCACGCCATCATCGTGAGTCGCGAACTTGGTCTTCCATGCGTTGTGTCGGCTACCGATGCCACCGTGCGAATCATCGATGGTTCATTGATCGAAGTCAACGGTGATAACGGAGCCGTCACGATTTTGGAAGTGCCAGCATGAGTCATCCTTTTAGATTTGGTCTGCAGGCGTACGCCCCAGAGTCAGGCAAGCAATGGCGAGAACTGGCGCGCAAAGCCGAATCCACTGGTTTTTCTTCTTTCCATCTTGCTGATCACATCATTGGTCCAGGTCCTGCTTTGGCGGCGACTGGTCACCCCGTGCAAACTGTGGCTGCGATTCCCGCAATGGCAGTGGCAGCCGAGGCTACGAGCACCATCAAGGTGGGTTGTCGCGTTCTTTGCGTCGACTATCGCAATCCAGTGATGCTGGCCAAAGAAGTTGCCACCCTGGACTTTTTTTCCGAAGGACGACTTGAACTTGGTTTAGGCGCTGGCTGGTTGCAGGGCGAATATGAGGCTGTCGGAATACCTTTTGATCGTGCGGGAGTGCGATTGGATCGTTTTGAGGAAGTCATTGGTTTGCTCCGTGCTTCTTTTGCCGAGGGCGAACTGAATATCGATACAACTCACGTTCACGCTGTGGGATTTGAAGCCGTGCCCAAGCCATTCACCAAATCAGGGCCGCCGATCATGATCGGTGGGGGAGCGCAGCGCATTTTGACCATTGCTGGTCGTGAAGCCGACATCGTCAGTCTCAACTTCAACAACTCCTCGGGCAAGTTGGGTGCCGAAGGTATCGGCTCGTCAACGGCGGAACATACGGATCAGAAAATCCAGTGGATTCGCAATGGAGCCGGCGAGCGTTTTGATCAGATTGAAATTGAAATCGCTGCCTACTTCACGGTGGTCACTCCAGATGGTGCAGGCACACGTGCCAAGATGGCGCCAATGTTTGGTATGACCCCCGAAGTTTTCGCTGAGCATCCCAATGTGTTGATTGGTTCAGTGGATGAAATCTGTGACCGCATTGTTGAGCGGCGCGAACGGTTTGGTATTAGTTACACAAGTTTCGGTGCGTCCGTGATGGATTCAGTGATTCCAGTCGTTGAGCGACTTTCAGGTAAATAAATTTTCAATGTGAGCGGAGAACATCATGACCATCGACATCAGTACCTTTAACCCATTTGATCCCACAACGCAGCAGTGCCCATTTCCGCACTACGCCCAAATGCGTGCCGACTCAGCAGTGCACCCAGTGCCGAGCATCGGTGTGCACCTAGTCACGAAACACGACTTGGTGATGACAGTGCTGCGTGACCCGCAGACGTATTCATCAATGTTCGGTGGCTCAGGTATGCCATTGAGTTCAGCGGACCGTGAAAAGTTTGTTGATGTCATGGCTGCTGGTTACCCACGTGTGCCGACCATGCTGACTGCCGATCAACCCGATCACACCCGCTATCGACGCCTCGTCGCTCGCGCTTTTCACCCCAAGGTGATCGCCGAAATGGAACCAGTCATTCGTGAAATCACTGTTGGTTTGATTGACTCGTGGATTGATAAGGGTCGCATCGAATTCGTCAAAGAGTTTGGCGTCCCTTTACCGGTGCGCGTTATTGCCAAGGCGCTGAATGTGCCCGATGATCGTCTGGCTGACTTCAAGCGCTGGTCTGATGATTCAATTGCTGGCATCGGGACAAACATCACCGTTGAACAACGCGTTCAAGCTGAATATGGTGTCAATGAGTTTCAGCATTACTTTGCCGAGCAGATCAATTTGCGTCGCACTGAACCACAGGATGACTTGTTGACTAATTTGCTCAACGCATCGATTGACGACGATGATCCAGAAGTAACGGATAAGCGTCAACTTGATATGGCTGAGATGCTGAGCATTGTGCAGCAATTGTTGGTGGCCGGAAATGAAACCACTACGAAGACGTTGACAGAAATGATTCGCCTGCTGGCAGAGAATCCTGCCGAATGGGAAAAACTCAAGGCAGATCCATCACGTGCTGAAAAAGTCGTTGAGGAAACCTTGCGCCTTTCGACACCCACCCAAGGCATGTGGCGCATTCTCACCAAGGACACTGAACTTGGTGGCGTACAACTGACTAAGGGCCAACGAATCATCATCGTCTTTGCCTCGGCTAATCGTGATGAGGCCCTGTACGACGATCCAGACGGCTTCAACCC
>WLTJ01000117.1 GCA_009705435.1 Actinomycetota bacterium
ACAACAGTGATTGACGTTGAGATGGTCTCAAAGGCGATGCAACAGCGTGCTTCGCGACCATTGTTCATCGTGGATATTGCTGTGCCACGCGATGTTGAGTCCGATGTCGCAACAATTGACGGTGTGACCCTACTTGATTTAGATAACTTGCGTGATTGGGCGGCGCGCGGTCAGGCACTGCGTGCTGCTGAAGCTCAAGCCGTACGAAATATTGTTGCCGAAGAATTAGAGCGCTTCACTCTCGAGTTGACAGCGCGTCAGGCGGCGCCACTTGTGGCACTGTTGCACGCTCGTGCCGAAGTGGTGCGCCTAGCTGAGATTGATCGTTTGCAGAAGAAGTTGTCCTCGTTATCTGATGAACAACAACAAGCAGTAGATGCCTTAACCAAGGGCATCGTTGCTAAGTTGCTACATGACATGTCAGTGCGCCTGAAAGATGATGCGGGAACGCCGCGAGGAGAACGCAACTCGGCGGCCGTACGCGATCTCTTTGACCTGAGTTGACGGCGAGTCAGCGCTCATGACGAGTGTTCGCATTGCCACTAGAGGTTCTGCTCAAGCCCGTACTCAAGCCACTGCCGTGGCCGATCTCTTACGTGCTCATCATCGTGGACTGAACGTTGAACTTGTATTCGTTGATACCACCGGTGATCAACGACAAGATGTGCCGCTGCACACCATTGGTGGGCAAGGCGTTTTTGTGAAAGAAGTGCAGGCCGCTGTTTTGGCAGGTCGAGCAGACATTGCTGTACATAGTGCCAAAGATCTTCCTTCCACTCCCGCTGATGGTTTAGTTATCGCTGCCTTTGGCGAGCGACGTGATCCGCGTGATGTCTTGGTCGGTCGTTCTTTGGCAGATTTAGGTCAAGGTGCGACAGTTGCGACGGGCTCTGTTCGTCGGCGCTCACAACTCACGGCAATTCGTCCAGATCTGCATTTCGTTGAACTTCGTGGCAACATCCCAACCCGTCTAGAAAAGATTCCAGTTGATGGGTCGATTGTGATGGCCGCAGCGGCATTAGAAATTTTGGGTTGGAGCGATCGCGTTAGTGAATATATTGACGTGCAAGTCATGGTGCCTGCAGTCGGTCAGGGCTGCGTGGCTATCGAATGTCGTGAAGATGATCAACAGACGCGGGATATTTTGCACGCCATTGATCACGCGTTATCGCGTCGTGCTGTTGAACATGAGCGGGCATTTCTCGCTGAGTTGGGTTCGGGTTGTTCATTACCAGTCGGCGCTTATGACGATGGTTCAACGATGTTGGTGTACCTGGCTTCTGATGATGCAGCGCAACATCACTTTGCCTCAATCACCACGGGCCACATCTCATCACATGATGATTTACTTCATGCATCACGATCAGCCGCTCGCACTGCACGAGATTCAGTCGCTGGCTGACATCAAGATAATGGCGAATGACCTGTCGACCGGCGTGTTATCTGGACGCCGAATCATTGTCACGCGCTCAGCCCAACGTGCAGGCGCTCTGAGCAAGATGTTTCGTGAGGCTGGAGCGGAGGTGATCGAGATTGCAGTGACGGACACGGTTGACCCTGCGGACAACGGTCAAGCACTTCGTGAAGCATGTCTTGTGATCGATCAATACGACTGGGTTGTGGTTACTTCTCCTGAGGGTGCACACCGTTTTCGTGAAGCCATGACTGCAGGATCTCTTGAACATCGATCCTTCAAAATTGCCGCTGTCGGAACAGCAACTGCGCAAGCGGTTGGTGGGGCTGATCTCATTCCAGTCGTGCAAACCGGACGCTCGTTGGGTGAAATATTCCCGTCTGGGTCTGGACGGGTTCTTTTGGCAGTGGCTGAATCGGCAGGCAATGATTTTGAAATTGCGGCGCGCGCTCAGGGTTGGACTGTGGACCGAATTGTGACCTATCAAACTGTCCCGCTGACCACTGCCGCAGATCAAGAGGCGGAGATTCACGGCTGTGATGCCATCACTTTTGCGTCGGCTTCAGCGGCACGTGCTTGGGTCACGCTTTTCGGACGACTGACTCCCGCAGTGGTCGTGGCGATGGGCCCGACGACTGCCACGGCACTGAGTGAACTGGGCATCGCTCCAGTCACAGTTGCCAGTGAACAATCTCTGCAGGGATTAGTTGGCGCTACTTCGACGGCCTTGGGGAGTCGTTGACTAAATATCGCCCGTAGGATGTGAGTATGTCAGCACGTTTTCCCGTGTCGCGCCCTCGTCGCTTACGCCGCACTCAGGCTCTTCGTGATCTCGTGGCTGAAACTCGACTGAATGTCAACGATTTAGTCGCACCGCTATTTGTTCGTGAAGGTATTGATTCACCGATACCGATTCTTTCTTTACCTGGAGTTGTGCAACATACTCGAGCGAGTCTTCGACAGGAGGTCCGCGAACTCGCTGACCTTGGTATCAAGTCAGTGATTCTGTTCGGCATTCCGAGTACGAAAGATGAGATTGGCTCGGGAGCCTTTGATCCCCAAGGCATTGTCCAACTAGCGCTATCTGATCTGCGTTCTGATCTTGGTGATCAAGTTGTCCTGATGTCTGACTTATGCGTTGATGAATACACCAGTCACGGTCACTGCGGAATTCTCGACGGACATGGTTCAGTAGACAATGACGCGACTCTTGAGGTGTATGCCAAGGCTGCAATCGCCCAAGCCAATGCCGGTGCACATGTTGTTGCGCCAAGTGGAATGATGGACGGTCAGGTTGGTGTGATTCGTGCGGCACTCGATGCCAACGGTCATAGCGAAACTTCAATTCTTGCTTACTCAGCAAAATATGCATCTGGTTTGTATGGACCGTTTCGGGAAGCTGTCGATGTGCAAATTATCGGTGGCGGCGATCGCAAGGGCTATCAACAGGATTGGCGCAATGCCCGTGAAGCTTTGACTGAAGTTGAAGCCGATATTGAACAAGGTGCCGACATGGTGATGGTCAAACCTGCTTTGGCTTATCTTGATGTCATCGCTGCGGTGCGACAACTCGTCAATGTGCCCGTGGCGGCCTATCACGTGAGTGGTGAGTATTCGATGATCAAAGCAGCGGCAGCCAACGGTTGGATTGATCACGACATCGTGGCTACAGAACATTTAACGGCGATCAAGCGCGCCGGCGCAGACATTATTCTCACGTACTTGGCGCGTTGGTACGGCGAATTAACGAACGGTTAAAGCACATGAGTACAACTCAGCAGTCGTCCATTCCATTGTGTGATCCCGTAGCTTGTGTGGCTGCTGGTTGTGACCCCATTGTTTGTAAGGGTGCAGGCGTGCCATCAAACGTGACTTTATTTGAGCGTTCAGCACGTGTCATTCCAGGTGGTGTGAACTCATCAATCCGCGCCTTCAAAGCCGTCGGTGGTTCACCGTATGTCGTGGCACGAGGTAGTGGTGCCCACGTATATGACGTGGAGGGAACGCGTTACATCGACCTCGTTCAAAGTTACGGTGCGGTCATTCTTGGCCACGCGCATCCAGCGATTACTGCGGCCTTGCGTGAAGCCGCCGTCGATGGAACCTCTTTCGGTGCGCCGACACCGCGTGAAATGAAATTGGCTGAGGCGATTAGCGAACGTGTGCCATCGTGTGAGCGAGTGCGTTTTATGAACTCTGGTACCGAAGCCACCTCAACAGTGGTACGACTTGCTCGTGGGCTGACGGGTCGCGCAAAAATTATTATCTTTAGTGGCAACTTCCACGGCGCTACCGATGCTCTTCTTGCTGCAGGTGGCAGTGGTGTGGCAACACTCGGTCTTCCTGGCACAGCGGGTGTGCCGCCTGAAGCCGTCGCCAACACCATCGTGGCTCCGTACAACGTGATACCTGAAATTGATGAAACAGTGGCCGCTGTCATTGTCGAACCAGTTGCCGCCAACATGGGCGTGGTCGCTCCAGCGCCAGGTTTTCTTGAAGGTTTACGACGAGCGTGCGACAAGGCTGGCGCGTTATTGATATTCGATGAAGTGATCACTGGCTTTCGCCTCGGTCCTGATGGCGCTCAAGGTCGCTACTCGGTTAAGCCCGACCTGACATGTTTTGGCAAGGTCATCGGTGGTGGCCTGCCAATCGGCGCGGTCGGTGGTCGTCAAGACATTATGGAAAATCTCACGCCTCTTGGAAAAGTTTTCCATGCTGGAACATTGGCTGGTAATCCCATGGCGACAGCGGCGGGATTGGCGGCCCTGAGTCAACTCACTCCCGATGTTTATCGTCTTCTTGAAACGCGTGCCACCCGCTTAGCGTCGCTGATCACTGAGGCAACATCGGCAGCAGGTTTACCAGTCACCACATCGCGTGTTGGCACACTCGTGGGAATTTTCCTTGGAGATGCTTTAGGGAGTGATTGCTTGCCAATCAATTTTGATGAAGCCAAGCGAACTGATGAAAAGTTATTCGCGCGCTTTTTTCACGCGCTGTTGGCTCAAGGTGTGGCAATGGCACCGGGGGCTTACGAGGCAATTTTTGTCGGCTTGGGTCATGACGATGTCGTGATGGATGACCTAGCAGAGCGTTTTCACCGAGCTGCCCTCGCCGTCGCCCTCTGACCCCGTACGCTTCACCTATGCGACAGTTTCTCTCCTGGCGATATTGGGCGACTCTGGCATCTTTATGTGCACTGACAATACTTTTATGGACTTGCCAAGGTTCAAGCGACTCCAATCAGATTGTCGTGGAGGCAAATAATCGTCGCATTGATCTTATTGCGCAAACGTCAACCGTGCGTTCCGACCAAGCGTGGTCAGTATCAAATGGAATATCAAATGGTGATGCAACTGCAGTGTTACTTGACGGCCGAGTGTTAACGATCGCTGATGGAACAATGGGGGAATCTACTTGTCTATTTCCAGAGGCGCTCAACGCGTGCGTTGTTTTGGCTGACACTTTGGGCGACGGCATCGTCTGGTTTTCGTTAGTTCCCGCTCCAGCAGTTGGCAGTAGCGAACTTGAGTTGCCACCTATCGAAGAATTGCTTGACGGTGTCACTTACGCCCGACTCACCAACGGTATGGAAGTTCCTCTACTTGATGTCGTTGTGCGTCGGTGTCGAGAAGAACTACCAAACCTCGCGTCGTTTGTTGCCAAATATGAGAAGCGGCACGTGACGATTGTGGATCTTTCTCAAGCACAAGTATCTGCTGTGCGTTGTAAGGGTTAATGCAGCGACGAATTACGCATTAGGTGTGAGTCGAACAATTGCCACTGCCGCTTTATAGGCCACTTCTGCTGGTCCGATTTCATCGGGATGCAACAAGTTGGCCATGATTCTCACAACCCATTCCATCAGAGTGCGACTTTGCATTCCGACTCGCGAAAGTTCGCGCATGATCACCGGTCGACCAATGATGCGGGCAAATAAACGCGCCACCTTGAAGTACTGACCGTACTCATCGTCAATCAACATTTGGTAGCGCTGTAATGCTGCTGGGTCATTGTGACGAATAGCGTCGGTGAGCACTTCTGCAGCCATACGCGCAGTTTCATAGGCGTAATCGATACCGTCCCCGTTGAAGGGGTTCGCACTTCCTGCCGCATCGCCAATGACAAGATACGTAGGTCCAGATTTTGGTCCGACCGAGCCACCCATCGGGATTCGCCGTGAGGTTGCCTTCATCGTGGGATTGTCAGGGTCAATTTCCCAGCGGTCAGCGACCATGTGGGCATAAGCATCAAGGAGATGAGTCGTGTTGACACTTTTGAAATCGCGAAATGTTGATAACAGCCCAACGCCGATGTTGACAGTTCCGTCACCGACGGGGAAGATCCAGCCATAGCCAGGCATCGGGTTGCCGTTGCGGTCTTTGACATCAAGCGCCGACTCAATCCATGGTTCAGC
>WLTJ01000118.1 GCA_009705435.1 Actinomycetota bacterium
CGTTGTTCACTAAAGCATTTCTGTACTTGCTGAACTCCATCTTTCGAATCGTATGGGCTTCCACGTCGGGTGCCGAGAATCGTTCCACCGCGTGGCAATAAGCCGCGCACAGCCGATGCGGGCAACTCAATGAAGCGCTGCGCCATGACCCCATCCCAAGAATCTAGGAATCCAATGAACTCGTCACCATAAACTGCATCCCCTTTTCGCACAATGGCACGAATGACAGCATTAAGTCCAGGGCAGTCTCCACCGCCAGTCATGATTCCAATGCGCATCAGGTCAGCCTAGACATGAAACAATGGGGAGATGGCTTGGGATTCGTCGAGAACTGTTAACTGGCAAAGGCTGATCCGTGAATGGCTGGTGTATGTCGGTGTTATGGTCGTCATATTCGCAATTTTTCTACGCGATAAGGTGACCACTGGATCACTCGTTGGGCTACTGGCATCTCTGCCGATGTATTTATTGTTCGGTTGGGTTTTGGCCAAGATCGGTTATCAGCGTCAGACATATCGGGCCTTGCGTGAGCAAACACTGGCTCGCAAGAATGCTGTCCCGTCCGCCCCTGTGACGCGCTCAAAGCCGGCAGCCACGCGACGTACAAGTTCTGGACCATCCTCGCGACGTCCGACTAACAAGCCAAAGAAGCGCTAGTCGTGGCGGAGGCCGAGCCGTATGTCCTAGCGATTGACGCTGGTACGACGGGAGTTCGTTGCCGCGCAGTGTTTCAAGATGATCGACAAAGCATTGCCTCCTACCAAGAATTCACGCAGTACTTCCCCGAACCAGGCTGGGTCGAACACGATGCTGAAGAAATTTGGCGAGCAGTCGTGGCCACTTTCAATGACGTCGTGAAACAGGCTGGTCTTCCGCGTGCGATCGGTATTACTAATCAACGCGAGACGGTCGTCGCGTGGAATCGCCGCACTGGAGAAATGTACGGTCGAGCAATCGTTTGGCAAGACCGCCGCACGGCTCAACACTGTCAAGATCTTGACCATGCCGGCCATCTTGCGACCGTGCGTGCCCTCACAGGTCTTGTCCTTGACCCGTACTTTTCAGGCACCAAGATGTCATGGATGTTGCAACACGGGGTTCCGAGGTCCCCCGATCTAGCTCTGGCGACGATTGACACCTGGCTACTTTGGAAGTTGACCGACGGCGTGGTATTTGCAACTGATCCCTCCAACGCCAGCCGCACCATGCTGTTTGACATCACGACTCTCACGTGGAGCCCAACGATGAGTGAGATTCTCGGAGTTCCACTTGAGTATTTAGCTGAGGTCAGACCCTCTAGCGGTCGCTTCGGCATCACCGCCACCTCCGAACTTCCTCTCGGCATCGCAATCTCAGGAATCGCCGGCGATCAACAAGCAGCACTTTTTGGACAAGCATGTTTCGACAATGGGATGGCTAAAAATACTTACGGCACCGGCAGTTTCATCCTCATGAATGTCGGAGATTCCTGTCCTCCTGCATCACAAGGCCTTCTGACCACAGTGGCATGGTCGATCAAAAATAGCGATGGCACAGTGACCACTGCTTACGCCCTTGAGGGAGCAATCTTTGTAACTGGAGCGGCGGTGCAATGGTTGCGCGATGCTCTCGGGATCATCACCTCATCCGATGAAATTGGTCCTCTCGCGGAATCAGTAGCCGATAACGGCGGGGTCTTTGTCGTTCCAGCATTCACAGGGCTGGGAAGCCCTTGGTGGGATCCATATGCCAGAGGCACGGTCGTGGGAATCACTCGCGGCACTACTCGTGCTCATATTGCGCGTGCAGTTGTTGAAGCCATGGCCCTCCAAACCCGCGACGCTATTGAAGCCATGAGCACTGCGAGTGGTCAAACGATCGCTGAACTACGCGTTGATGGAGGAGCATCGGTGATGAATCTTCTTCTCGACATCCAAGCCGACCAACTTGGTATTCCCGTACGTCGTCCAGTCGATCAAGAGACCACCGCCCTGGGCGCGGCCTTCTTGGCAGGTCTCGCCGAAAATGTTTGGCCGTCCCTAGATGCTTTGAGGTCACGTTGGAAGACTGATCTCTTGGTCATTCCACACGATGCCGAGTCTGGCGAACGAAAAGCTGCTGATATCTTGCACGCCACGTGGCTACGAGCCGTGCAACGTTCGCTGCACTGGGCTGAGCATTAGTTCTTCAGTCAAAACCGACAAAAGCAGAACTGACAATACGCGCAATTAACGTGACGTGTTGGCGCTCACGCAAACGAAAGGCCCCGCGAATGCGACCGATCACTATCACTGCGTCCAAAAGATCTAACGGTGCCCAAGCGATGTCTGCTGGTGTGTGTTCGTGAGCAGCGTCACCAGCAAGATGAGTTGTGCCCGCCAAAAATGCAATAACCCATGGCAAATCTGGGACATCACCTGATAGCGCTAAAGGAATTGCAGTGTCCCTTCGCATGATCGTGCACCAATCAGATTCCAGCATCTCGCGCACCAACTCGCAGGTCGCTTCGAGACGTTCATCTCGTGGAGACTCCATGATCCGCGCCGCAGTATCAAGAGCCAAAACACTTTGGTCTGGTCGGTCAAGAGCCACGGTGTGAATATCTTCAACGGCCACGCCCTCCACCTGACTCACTTCAGCAATCAATTGCTCCATTGCATTTTCTGCGTCGGAAGGAATGACGACGATCAATTCGTCAATCGCCATACCCGCGCCCCGCTCTAAAATCTCGATGCCAATCACATCTCCACCGGCTTGGCCAATGGCTGCCGCGACGCGACCTAGAGTTCCGGGAAAGTCCGGCAGCCAGAGTCGAAGAACATAGGTTTGCACGTCAGCAGACTAACCACTCCGATGTCACGAGATCGTGAACGAGAGGTGTCCTTTTAGTGCGTTTGAGTCGCTAACAGCGCCGCCCCGATAGCGCCGGCTTGCTCGCCAAAGCGTGCGACGACAACTTTGGGGTGGGGACGCAAGGTTGGTGCATACAAAATCTCGCTGAAGGCTCGCCGAACTGGGTCAAGAAATACATCCCCTGAGGCTGCTAGACCCCCACCAATGACAAACATTTCAGGGTCAAGGGCATTCGTCAGGTTGGCGAGACCGAGGGCGATCCAGTGGGCGAATTCATCAATGATCAATAAGGCTTCGGCGTCGCCCATAGTGACCGCTTGAACGACGTGCTCTCCTCGTATCAGTTCAATTGATCCAGCGAGTTCAATAATGCACTTTTGCCTGCCACCTTCGGCTGCCTGCCGCGCAATGTGAGCCAATCCATTGCCCGAGGCGTAACGTTCCCAACAACCTCGGCGACCGCACGGACATAAAGGGCCATCAGGTTCGACAATCATGTGTCCGATTTCGCCAGCGAAACCATTAGTGCCGCGAATCAACTGACCGCCGGCGATAATGCCCCCACCGTTTCCAGTGCCGAGGGCAACAACAACGACATCTTGACAACCCATTGCCGCACCAGCGGACCATTCGGCGACTGTGGCACACGTGGCATCGTTATCCACCCAAACTTGAGTCCCTAGTCGCTCGCTCAATAATGCCCCAATAGGGAAGTCAGTGATTCCATGCAGATTTGGCGAGGCGCGTAGAACCCCACCGCGAGCAACAAGGCCACATATTCCAATGCCAACCGAATCAGCCTCACCAAAGTCGTTGACAATTGATGTCAAAACATCAGTTAGGGCATCTGCTCCGTCTGGGGTCATTCGGCGAACTTCGTCGACAATCCGACCCTCACTCCAAACAACGCCCAAACATTTGGTCCCGCCGACATCAATGCCGACTCGCCGCGATGTGTCTACAGTCAAACTCACGGGTTCACCCCTGAGATTCAGCTTGAACCTTCAATTGCTTGACGGTATTCAAGATACGCACTTCAGCGCGTCGCTTCACGAAGCCAGGCAGCGGAACTACAAGTTCAATGGACAAGTTGTAGGTCAAGACCACCCCTCCGCTCGACTCGGGAGAAAACATAAATGCTCCATCAACGGCGCGCATAATGTCACCCGAAACCATGTGCCACGCCAATCGCGCAGGGGCGGCACTGTAGTCATAGGACAAGGTGTAGTGCGTGCTGCGGCCAAGAGCCGAGGTACGAAATTCAACCTGAGTTGCTCGACCTTGATCATCACGGGCAAGAACAACTGCCGACTTAATATCGTGAGCCCACTCAGGGTATTGCTCAAATGCGGTTGCGATATCCCAACATTTGTCATGAGGGGCATTGATAGTGATCGTCAAAGACGCCGTGTCGGCCATTACTTAGTTCTAGCCGATCGGATCAGTGTCAGTGTGGCAAACAGGGACCTCAGTCCCATTCTTTAGGCGTCGCGGAGCAAATTTTCCGTGACTAGCCGCCCATAAACCATTGAGTCCAAGACCCAACACGGGTACCAGCACACCAAAAGCCAAAGTGGAACCAGGCTTGCTGCTCAGTCCGTCACTGCTCGGACTATTGGGTCGCGAGAGCGCCGTGCCCAACGCAACCAAAATTTGCGTTGCCAAGCAAGAATGCATAGCTATCTTGACGCTTCGCGGAATGACCGGACCCATGAGGAAATACAGTTCCGCGACAGAGATCTCTTCTTGCCGACTGCGCTGGACAGCCGTCCAATAACCCCACAGAAAAACCCCTGTCCCGATAGCGAACAGCACGAGCGCCACGACCACTCCTTGCGACTTGGCGAGGCCATCAAAAACTATTGCCGCCCACAGAGCCGACACTGAAAAAATCAGTGTTCCCAAAATATTGAAACGAATAATTCTGAGACCGTTCATGACCACACTCCAAAAACATCACCGAGACGCTTGGCAAGCATCTCGTACGAAAATTCAGTGATCGCTCTTTGGCGCGAGGCCACACCCATCCGCCGTCTGAGTTCGGGATCGTCCAAAAGGTCAGCGATATGTTGCGCCACAGTGTTCACATCAGTGGAATCATTGACCACATAACCAGTTTCTTCATGCGCCACAGCATCGGCGGCTCCACCACTTAAACCAGCAATCTGAGCAATGCCACAGGCAGCAGCTTCAACAAAGACGATGCCGAAACCTTCTTGTTCGAGTCCTCCCCACCGATTACGACACAACATTGTGTATACGTCCGCACATCCGTACAAACGGGGCAGATCTTCATGAGCGACTCGACCTAAAAACTTCACTGGTGCATCTAGTTCACGTGCAAGTTTTTCCAGACGTTGGCGATCTCGACCCGAACCAGCAATGGCTAAGACAAGATGAGGACGCGATTTCTTGAGTCGCGCCACAGCACGAATTGCCGTATCAAATCCTTTACGCGGCACCAAACGGCTAATGCCAATCACAAGTTCAGTTTCGTCGGTGAAACCAAAATCTTGACGAGCCAATGATCGCTGTTCACCACTCAATGGGGTGAATCGATCAATGTCCACCCCTGGTGGAACAATGGTCATCGGCAAGGCCCGACCAGCCGCACGCTCTGCTTCAGCAGCGGGGTATTGCCCCGCGGCCACAACATGGCGCGCTCCACGAAGGACATGAGCAAGAACTTGTTTTGACCCTGGGATACGACCAGGCACTGTCACTTCGGCACCGTGTAAGACCACGTCATAAGGCAAAGCCAAACGAGGTCCGATGATACCGAGAGGAACAGCAGGGTCAAGCACCACTAAGTCCGCTCCCACTCGCTTCGCCATGTCATTGACACGCCTCACCATCCACGGATGGGGCAACAAAACCGGTTCCCGAGTGCGCTCAATATGAAATGGTTGAGATGCGTCAAATTCCTCTGAACCCTTATA
>WLTJ01000119.1 GCA_009705435.1 Actinomycetota bacterium
AAGTAAAGAACCATGGCAAAAATTCTTCACATTTGGTCGCTCTCAAAGTCGTTTCCGGGCCAAGTCGCCCTGCAAGATGCCACTTTCGATGTTGAGGAAGGCGAAGTTCATGCCCTCGTGGGTCAAAATGGCTCCGGTAAATCGACCCTGATCAAAGTCCTCGCGGGCTTCCACCAGCCAGATCCTGGTCACAACGTCACGATGCGCGATGAGGTCTTTGACATCGGTGATGCTACGGCAGCACATCGTGCAGGTATCCGTTTTGTACATCAGGATCTGGGACTCGTGGAGGCCGTGAGCGCAGTTGAGAACCTGGCTCTTGGTTTTGGCTATCGAACTGGTTTTGGCCGTCGCATCAACTGGAAGAAAGAAACACTGAAGACCAAACAGGCTCTGCTCGATCTTGGCTTTGATATTGATGTGCGTGTACCAGTTGCCGCTCTCGGTGGCGCAGCACGAACGGGTGTGGCGATTGCTCGGGCTTTGCAAGAATCCGAGCAGAATATTTCGATTTTGGTCCTTGATGAACCGACGGCTTCCCTGCCTGGGGCAGATGTCGACAGACTGTTCAACGCCATTCGTCGTCTGAAGACTCGTGGCATCGCAGTCGTCTTTGTATCGCATCACCTTGAGGAAGTTTTCGAAATCGCCGATCGAGTCACTGTTTTGCGGGACGCCAAAGTTGTGGCCACGGTTCAAGCCAATGAATTAGACATGTCGTCTCTCATTGAATTGATCGTTGGTCGCAAGGTGACTGCGGCAACAGTGAATCGATCCATTGATCAAAGTCTTGAGCCGCGCTTACGGGTGACAGATTTATGGGGTCTAGGAATGAACGATGTCAGTCTCGAAGTTCGACCAGGAGAGGTTTTAGGCGTGGCTGGTCTAACTGGTTCGGGGCGAGACACAATGATTCCGATGTTGTCGGGAGCGATGGAGCGTCTTGGAGATGTTTCGATCGACGGAGTAACAATTCGTGCGGGTAAGCCGAGTGCGGCTATCGCCGCGGGACTTGCTTTCGTGCCAGCAGATCGCTTACGCAACGGCATCATCTCGATGATGAGTGTGCGGTCAAATACAACGATCGCCAATGTGTCTCGTAATAAGACAGGGTTGCGACTGAATCACAAAAAGGAACGTGCTGAAACTCAGGATTGGATTTCACAACTTTCGGTCGTGACGACCAGCAGTGAAGCGCCAATTTCAACCTTGTCGGGTGGCAACCAACAAAAAGTGATGATGGCACGAAGCTTTCGCTTAGATCCAAAAGTCTTGTTGCTTGATGAGCCCACACAAGGCGTGGATATCGGGGCCAAAGAAGAGATTCATTCTTTCGTTGATGCAGCAGCGGCGAACGGTTCCGCTGTGGTGATCGCTTCGACGGACTCTGGTGAGTTGGCCCGTCTGTGTGACCGCGTCATTGTGATGCACCGTGGTCGGATCGTGGACACGATTGTGCGCGGTGAAGGGTCTATGGCTCAAAGTATCGACAAGGTTCTACTTGCAGGCTCAAGCCTGGCAACCAATTAATGATTGAAATTCGTCCCAAACAAAATGTGAAGTGAAAGGAAGACATATGTCAACCAGTGAAGCAGCGGTGTTAGCCGCCCCGAAAAGATCTTTATTGAACCGACTCGGATTGGATCGCTTTAGCGCTCTGTATCTTTGGGGAGGATTCATGATCATTTTTGGATTGTGGAAACCCGACACCTTTTTAAGCATGACGAGTGCCAAGTTGGTCTTGGGCGAAAATGTCAGCACTGGTATTTTGGCTTTGGCCTTCTTGGTGCCGTTCTGTGCCGCAACGTTTGACTTGTCAATCGGTGCCGTGATGTCAATGTCGGTTGTGACGATGTGTTTCTTATCCGATGAGAAATCACGCTCATTCAATATGCCGGTGGGTGTTGCGGCTGTTCTCACGCTCGTGGTGTGTACCTTGATTGGTGTTGTTTCCGGCTTCATTGTTGTCAAACTCAAGGTCAACTCTTTTATTGCCACTTTGGGTTTGGGTCAGGTGATCAGCGCAGTTGTGTTGAAAGTTTCCTTCAATCGCCAGATCACCGATGTCTTCTCCGGCACCTTCGAGAAATTCGGACGCAATCAGTACTTCGGAATTCCGGTGGT
This sequence comes from Actinomycetota bacterium, assembly GCA_009705435.1. Classification (GTDB taxonomy): domain Bacteria; phylum Actinomycetota; class Acidimicrobiia; order Acidimicrobiales; family Ilumatobacteraceae; genus Casp-actino8. The sequence continues at coordinate 2,125 of WLTJ01000119.1, forward strand.
CTTTTTCTACCTCGCCGTGGCAGGAATCATCATCTGGTATGTGCTGGAACACACGCCAGTCGGACGTTTTATTTACGCCACTGGCGGCAACCCAGAGGCAGCGCGATTGGCTGGGGTAAAGACGGACCGCATGGTCTGGGGTTCGTTGATCGCCTCGTCTTTCTTGGCTGGGGTAGCGGGCATTGTCTTTAGCGCCAAGGTCGGCTTGTTCACCGCAGCGACTGGTCCCAACTATTTGTTCCCAGCGATCGCCGCAGTGTTCTTTGGAGCGTCACAACTGAAGGGTCGCCCAAATGTGGCCGGAACATTCATTGCTTTGTATGCCTTGGCCTTCGGTATCAAGGGTCTGCAACTTGTTGTCGGAACTGACTCGTATTGGGTGAACCCAATGTTCCAAGGTACGACGTTGATCATTGCGGTTTCCTTGGCCAGCCAAAAGGGTCTTGCCAAGATGCGCAAGCGCAAGGTTCAGACAACTTGATCTAGCTCTCTATGTCATGCTTATTGGGTGACATTGGATTGGACAGAACTCACTCGGCGAAGTGCATTCGCATCGCACCGTCTCATCGGCTGGATCTATTGGGATCCTCGGGCGATTGAGTTATACGCGGGGCTGGGGATACCCAATGGAGTGGGGTACTACGTGGCGAGTCGCGGAGCCCCCTTGTTGCCTGCTGGGCATCAGGCTGTATCTGCTGCCTTTTATTCGATTCGGGCTGACTTCATTGAGTTTGCGGTGACTTTGGCTGGTCAGAACACGTCATGGCAAGAGATTTTCGCGGCTCGCAATCAAGCAGTGGGCGAGGGCTTGCGTCAGTATGTACCAGAAATTTGCGAAGGTCTCGCTGCCCTAGATGGTGATCTATGGCGAGTCGCCGATGCCCTCCCTGAATCGGGGAGAGTGTGCTTTGCTGCGCATCGTCAAGCCCCACGAGATGAGGATCCTTTGGTCTCGGCGTGGTTGGCTGTGAACTGCATCAGAGAATGGCGCGGCGACACTCACTTCGCCGTTCTGACTTCGGAAGATATTTCACGCGTTCAGGCTGGAATCTTGCATGATGCCCATCTCAACTACGGCGGGTGGATCGCGCAAAGTCGCGGAGCCGATGCCGATGCCATCACGCATGCTTTTGCCGATCTTGAAATCAGAGGTCTGGCCGACAACGGAGTTGTTTCCACGGCGGGACTAGCGGTACGTGAACTGATCGAAGAACGCACCAACGACATCTGCCAGCGGGCATGGGAATCGTTGGGATTAACGAACACGGAACGGTTCCTGGATCTCGTTGAACCCATCGGTGAAAGATTGTTGGGCCGCATTGATGCAACTGCTGGCCCGAACTGGATGCCCGCAGCACGTGAGCGCCGCCCCGACACCGCCTAATTTGTGCGAGACTACTGTGATGTCTGTTACCACTATTGAAGTTGATCGTCGTCAAATTAGTAGATCGCGTGTCCACTCTGAGTCTGAAGTTGTACTTCAAGATGGCGAAGTTCGACTGCGCGTCGAGGCCTTTGCGCTGACAAGCAACAACATCACGTACGGCGTATTCGGCGATGCAATGGGATATTGGAATTTCTTTCCAGGAGCGCCAGATGCCGAGACTCCTTGGGGGCGGATTCCTGTGTGGGGCTTTGCCGAGGTCGTTGAAACTCGTGTGTCGGACCTGCCAGTTGGGCGGCGAATCTACGGCTTTCTCCCGATGAGCAATCAAATCATTGTCAAGGCAGGCCGTCTTGATGAGCGGAGTTTTGTGGATATGTCGGAGCATCGTGCACCGATGGCAGCGGCTTACAACCGCTACGTATTCACTGATCAAGATCCGATCTATCACCCCGATCGTGAGGCTCAGCACATGGTGCTGTGGCCATTATTTATGACTTCGTTCATGGTGGATGATGTCCTGGGGCAAAATGTGCTGGAAAGCGATCCCAATAGCGTTGCCTCGGTGGTGATTTCTAGCGCTTCAAGTAAGACCGCTATCGGATCGGCGCATCTTTTGGCACGCCGTCCTGGAGTGAGCGTTGTTGGGTTGACATCGTCAAAAAATGCTGATTTTGTTCGCTCCTTGGACTGTTTTCACCGAGTGGTGACGTACGACATGATGAGCGATTTACCTTCTGGGACTGCGGCTGATATCTGCGCCTATGTCGATGTCGCCGGAGATAGTGCTGTGACATGGGGAGTGCACGAGCATTATGGAGATGATTTGGCGTACAGCCTGGCGGTCGGTGGAACACATTGGGATGCTCGTGCTCGAGTCCCAGGTAGGTCGCTGGCTGGCCCCAAACCTCAGCCCTTTTTCGCCCCGACCCAAATAGCCCTACGAAATAAAGAGTGGGGCCGCGCAGGACTTGATCAGCGGGTGAGTGAGGCGTGGAACCGTTTCTCGGAAGGGACTGCACCGTGGTTACAGGTTGCTCCGACTTCTGGACCGTCTGGCGTTGAAGCCTTATTCCAAGAATTGCTGGCTGGACGAGTAGACCCCAGCGTCGGTCATATCTGCTCGATGCACTGATCCGGGACGCGAAACAGGGGCCGGTTTCCGGTTTCCCGTGAGCCGACCCCTGCGTCTAAGTAGTTAAAACTGTGGGTGAGGGCTTAAGCCCGCATGCCCTTTGAAATTGCACCGAAGACTGCGTCCTTGAGCGGAATCATGCCGCAAATGACGGCTCCGTTAACGACGATGTTCTTCCAGTCGTCAGCCCATGAGGCACCCCATGTTCCCAATGGATACGCCTCAAGCAACCACACGATGAGGATCGAAATACCCAGTGTGAGGTTTGCTCCGATGATCGGGAGCTTCTTGATGGTGTCGCCGAGACCAACGGTGTTCAGGACGGAATTAAGTACTGTCATCACTGCTTCAAGCAGGACTGCCATAACAATCAAAATTGCAACTGTATACATTATTTCTCCTTCAGTAGTGCCGTCTTGCGGCGGCAAACGGCAATCTATGAGACCCTTGCCACAGGGTGGTGGATGCCAGTAAAAAACCTTGTGAACAGGTGAAATGCAGCCTTCGGGACCGTCCTGTGCGACTTAGGACAATGAAATGGCTGACAAAATCGGGCCGAGTCCGGCAACATTGCTGGCGAAGGCTTCAATGTGCGAGTTCAAATGGAGATAGTTCTCCTGTGTGAGATCAGCAACCGCGAGTACCCGCGTGCCTTCAATAACCACGCGGCATCCAGCAGATACTTCGTTGATGGCATCGAGTTCGCTGTACAGGGCAAGTGTGGGTACCACATCATCTAAAACCTGATACGAGACGCGATATTTGTACAGCCCATAGCGGGATTCATTGGGTAGAGCGCTGAGGGAGATTTCGCCCTGTTCAAGATCTGGGTAAAACAATTTGATCAGACTGCAGTCTTTCCAGACGTATGCGATGTCCCCGATGACCTCATCAAGGTCATGGCCCCATTGTTCAACGTTGGCGATTGTTGGGAAATACAAACTCCAATTTTCGCCACAGATCATGAGATGGTCGACGCCTTCGGGGGCAACATGGAAGTCGATATTGCCGATCTCTGCGAGAGTTCCAGGATTTCGCAAGACACTGAGAATCGCCGTATGTGGGATATTGAATGGCTTTAGGTGCACCCCTGCGCT
>WLTJ01000012.1 GCA_009705435.1 Actinomycetota bacterium
CCAAGGCAGAGAAAAATGATTCTCTCCGCGCGTTCCATCAGACCACCTTTGGCCGACAGGCCTAACGCTTCAGCTTTAGCCCTCTCGTAGGAGATCACCGAACTCATACCGGAAATCGCTAAAGGCAAGATTGCTAAATGAGCACTTTGGGTTGAAGCGAAATACCATGCCACACCGCCGAAAAGCAGAGCATCGGTGACACGGTCAACAACCGAATCAAAAAACGCACCACGAGGACTTGCAGTACTCGTGGCCTTTGCCAAAGCTCCATCTAGCAAATCAGGTAGTGCGGCCAAAATGACAAGTATCAAACCCCAAAACAAGTGACCAGAGGCGATAGCCACTGCAGCGGCGCAACCCATCACCATGCCAACAACGGTGAGCTGATCGGGTGAAATTTTTGTCCGTCGCAAAGCCTGACCGAGAGGCTTTACCGCTCGGTCCACTGCAACTCGAAGATGGCCGTCAAACATATGTGAAGTCTAGGAACAACCGAGAGGCCATGTTGTCATGCTGACTCAGAGGCCCACTCGTCAAGGCTGTCTTGGGTGAGTTGCTCAAGTACTTTCCCGTTCACTGCGTCCACAAGAACTAATCCTCGCCGACTTGGTGGATCTTCGTCCGAGTAGCACAGGACCCTCCATGTGGGGCGACTCCGCAGGCCCTTCCAGACCTGTTGCGCTGAGGCATGCCCAACTGGGAAGCCCATGGCGGCTCCAGCCAAAGTTAAAGCCTGTTGCTCATCAACAGTCATTTTCCAACCTGATGTAATACACAAAAGACCAAATATCGCCAGGATCGCTCCGCCTGTCATGATTCCTTGATTGATAAATGGACCATTTTCACCAATGATCAGCGCCAGCGCAATGAAGCTAACTCCAGTCACAAGGTAAATATTTCCTGGCACTTTGCGCCGACTGTTATCGGGAAACTGATGAACTCCCACATTCTCAACGGCGTTCAGATCACTTGGTAGTTGGTCACGAATTTCGTCGGCTTCAAGCGGCACTTGAGGACTCACTGGCGTTTCACTATTCATCGTTGCAATCTCCTTATTTCCACTTTAGGGCGAAGTCGTGTCGAGCCAACATTCGCGGATTCGCTGGGCTGTGACGTTCAACGGCTCAGAGATGGTTTTGGCATTAGCCGTGACAGCCATAAAGTTTGCATCCCCAACGGTCCTTGGAACGATGTGCACATGGAGATGCTCCGCCACGCTTCCTCCCGCCGATCGCCCAATATTCATTCCGATATTGAGTCCTTGAGGCTCGTAAACGGTGCTCAAAACTTCGCTCGCTCGGGTGACAGTCGCCCAGAGCTCCAGTGATTCCATGGCGCTCAGCGAGGAAAGATCATTGACTTGGCGGTATGGCAAAACCAAAAGATGACCGACGGCGTAAGGAAAAGCGTTGAGTATCACGAAAACCAACTCACCGCGGTGAACGATAAAGGAGTCTTCATCGGAAATATTAGCCTTCAAGATTTGTGTGAAAACGCTTTCCTGATGCAGCGAATCCTCTGCAGAAAGTCTGCCTAGACCCGCAAGGTACTGTGACCGCCAGCCAGTCCACAATGCATCAATCATCGTCAAACTCAAATATCTGAAAAACTGATCTCAGTAAGAACCCGATCCGCAAATGAAGAAATCGAAACTCCACGTTCTACGTCGGCTCCTCGGGCATTCACGCCAACCGTCTGCGCGGAAACGTCTTCATCACCAACAACGAGAACGTATGGAATCTTCTCAAGTTTCGCGGTACGAATTCGTTTGCCTAGCTGATCGCTCGCCTCAGAGATGTCAACACGCAATCCTTGGGCAACTAAAGAATCAGACACTTTCTGTGCATATTCTTCATGCGCTAACGCAACGGGAAGAATGCGCACTTGGACAGGGCTAAGCCAAGTGGGAAAAGCACCCGCGTAATGCTCAACGAGCACCCCGAAAAAGCGTTCTACTGATCCGAATAAAGCCCGATGCAACATGATCGGTCTTTGCCTACTGCCGTCACTCGCGACATACTCCAAGTCAAATCTTTCAGGAAGATTGAAGTCGCATTGAATCGTCGATAACTGCCAAGTACGCCCGATTGCATCGCGTACATGAATATCAATCTTGGGACCGTAAAACGCAGCATCGCCTTCTTTGACGCTGTAGGACACACCATGAGCGTCAAGAGCGCTAACTAAAGCCTCGGTCGCGGTCTCCCAAATCTCATCGGAGCCAACATATTTCACTGGGTCTTTCGTTGACAGGTGGAAAGAGAAGTCTTCAAATCCAAAGGCTTTGAGCACGCTCATGACGAAATCAAGTAGCGAAATTATCTCACTCTGGAGTTGATCTTGAGTACAAAAAATATGACTGTCGTCTTGTGTAAAGCCGCGGATCCTCATTAATCCATGCAATGTGCCGGCGCGCTCGTAGCGATAAACCGTTCCCAATTCAAAAAGTCTGAGAGGCAATTCGCGATAACTGCGTTGGCGTCCACGGAAAATCAAACAATGCATCGGACAGTTCATTGGTTTTGGATAATAAGTTCCGTTATCCATCTCCATGGGTGGATACATTCCGTCGGCGTAGAAATCTAAGTGGCCGGAGGTCTGAAAGAGCGTTGCGTTAGAGAGATGTGGAGTGAAGACAAATTGGTATCCACCGCTCTGGTGGCGAGCGCGACTGTAATCCTCCATCAACTTGCGGATGATCGCCCCCTTTGGGTGCCACACCGCAAGCCCGCCTCCCAATTCTGAGGGAAATGACAAAAGATCTAGTTCAACTGCAAGTTTGCGATGATCCCGTCGTTCAGCCTCAACAAGTCGATGTAAATATTCTTCGAGAGCTGTTTTACTCTCCCAAGCGGTCCCATAAATCCTTTGCAGGACTGGTCCCTTCTCATTTCCTCTCCAATATGCAGAGGAAACTTTTTGCAACTTGAAGTGTCCCAATCGACCCGTTGAGGCGACATGGGGACCCAAACACAAATCAACGAACTCATCAGAGTTGCGATAAATGCTCACGGAGTCACCCGAGCCGCCGACCTCTGCGTTGTCGACGCTGTCTGCACCGCCGCCCGTCACTCTCGTAATAATCTCACACTTATAAGACTGAGTAGAAAAGAGCGCCAACGCTTCTGAAACTGGTATCTCAGAGCGCACGAATGGCTGATTGGCAGAAATGATTTTGCGCATTGTGTCTTCAACCAAGGACAAATCATCCTCAGTGAAAACCCTATCCCCGAGATCAAAATCGTAATAGAAGCCATTCTCAATCGCTGGGCCGATCGTGTACTTGGCACCTGGGTACATCTGAAGAACAGCTTGAGCCATCACATGTGCAGTTGAATGACGTAGAACGTGACGACCTGCGTCGGAATCAACGGTAATAATCTGAACTACATTGCCATCGTTGAGAAGGGTTGACAAATCAACCTCTCTGCCGTCGATGACGGCTGATACGGCCGCCTTAGCCAAATTTCGACTAATCGAGGATGCCAAACTTAGTGCCGTTGTATCGGAAGGCATAATTTTTTGCGTTCCATCGGGAAGTTTGATCGTGATATCGGACATTGGCTTCAGTTTAGGGGCATGTAGCGGTTACGGAGGGTGATTAAAAGGTGCGAGATCACCTTTAGAGGATGACACCTAAGAGCGCAGCGGCGTCGCGACCGCTCAAACCTTGACGCACTGCTTCATCGATACTTTGTAAAGCTCGTGGCGTATCCAAATCGTTATCCAAATGAGCGCGAACCGCTTCCAAAGTTGAAGGATCTTGAGGAAAATTGACACTCTCCTGCCATGCAAGCAATCGTTCGAGAGCTAACGGCATGTGGGTATCGTCCCACTCCCATTCAAAGCGGTAGTGGTTATTGATGATCGCCAGACGAATGGCTCGGGGATCCCACAATTTACGCAGAGCATCAACGAAGACGAGGTTGCCTAAGCTTTTGGACATCTTTGCACCGTCCATGAATACCATTGCTACGTGCATCCAATGCTTGACAAATGGACTTCCAGTGGCCGCCTCGCTTTGAGCCCGCTCACATTCGTGGTGAGGATAAATCAAATCACTTCCACCGCCATGGAGGTCAATGGTCTCGCCTAATTCGCGTAACGCTAGAGCGCTGCATTCAATATGCCAGCCTGGTCGGCCCGCACCCCAGACGGCTTCCCAAGATGGCTCGTCACTCGCCGACGGATGCCAAAGAACAAAATCAAGGGGATCGCGTTTGTTTGGGTTGTCAACATCTCCTCCACGCTCACGCGCAAGATCAAGCATTTTTTGGCGGTCATAATGACTGATAGTCCCGAAATTTGGGCTTTTACTGACGTCGAAATACACCGAACCACCGACGACATAGGCGTATCCCCTCTCAATGACCATCCCAATAAAACCACGAATATCTGCAATCGCTGACGAGGCACGAGGAGTTGAATACACCGGTAAAGCGTTCAAGGCCTCCATATCTCTTTCGAAACGAGCCTCCTCACCAGCAGCAAGATCGAGATAGTGGACTCCCAATTCGCGGGCCTTGGCGAACAGTGGATCATCGACGTCAGTGACATTACGAACGCAACGAACCTCGTGACCGAGATCAATCAATCGACGCTGAAGAACGTCGTAGGCCATAAAGGTGGCAGCGTGACCGATGTGTGTGGCGTCATAGGGCGTAATGCCGCATGTATACATTGAAACCAGATGCGGAGGCTCAAAAGAAACGACCTCTTGTTTCGCCGTGTCGAAAAGTTTTATGGACACGCTGAGGTCAGATCTTTTTCTGATCAGCAGGTAGGCTAATACCCGTAAGTTTCGGCGCGACTCGGGTCTTGTAACGGACATTGAGCTGCAAGAGAACTGCGGTAAAGGCCTCAATGGCCATAGCGTTGGACAGCAACCCTGCGTCTAGGGGACGACAACCTGGAATACGCTCCACGATGTCGCTCACTATTTGTATCGCATCTCGATCATCGGAACAAATAAGTACGTCAGAATCAATGGGCTGGCCGATATGACCAAGTTCTTTTGCTGGAAGATGATGGAACGCCGCGACGACGCGACTGAGGGGAATCGCTGCTTGGATGTGAGCGGCAACGCTTCCTCGAGGTGGCAATAAAGGTTGGAACTCACCAGCAACACGAACCAAAGCATTGGCCATACTGATGACGATCTTCCCTGAGAGCGCAGCGGCATTCTCTTGAACTGTCGTGGCGGCTGAGTCCCATGGAGTTGCAATGACGAGGAGTTCGCAAAGACTGGCGTGCGCATTGTCACCACCAGATAAACGGTCTTCTAATTCGGGGAATTTAGCAACATATTCAACGACGACCTCATTGGCTCGCTCGCTCGACCGAGAACCAATGACGACGTCAAAACCTATGGATGCCAATCGTGCCGCTAAAGCCGAACCAGCAGGCCCAGTGCCTCCGAGAATTCCAATACGCATACCTAAACAATGGCACATCTTGGGCGAAAACATCCTACTTGAACGAATGAATGATCTTGAAGAGGTGTCGATTGGTGGTTCGGATCAAGGTCACCAACTAGTTTGGTCGTATGGGTCTTCTTGATGGAAAACGAATAGTAGTCACGGGAGTCTTAACGGATGCCTCACTTGCCTTTGGCGTGGCGTCGTTAGCCCTCGAACAGGGTGCCCAAGTTGTGTTGACTGGTGCAGGGCGGGCTTTATCCTTGACGACACGCACAGCGCGCAAGTTGTCACAAAGTGTTGAAGTACTGGAACTCGATGTGACTGTTCCCGAACATGGAGAAATCGTTCGTCAGCACTTGCGCGAAAAATGGGGCAAGGTCGACGGCGTCGTTCATTCCATTGGTTATGCCCCAGAGAATTGTCTGGGAGATGATTTCATGGTGGCATCTTGGGATGATGTGGCCACAGCCATGCACATCAGTGCCTATTCACTTAAATTCCTTGCAGACGTTTTTGTACCTTTGATGGAACGTGGTGGATCAATCGTGGGATTGGATTTTGATAACACCGTTGCGTGGCCGGCCTACAACTGGATGGGTGTAGCGAAATCGGCGTTGGAAAGCATTAACCGATACTTGGCCAAAGAGTTGGGCCCTCAGGGAATTCGCTCGAACTTGATTGCTGCTGGTCCGATTAAAACGATGGCTGCTAAATCGATTCCTGGCTTCAAAAAGTTTGAAGATATTTGGGACGAACGCGCTCCCCTCGGTTGGGATGTGACGAACGGGGAACCCGTAGCGCGCGCAGTTGTAGCCTTGTTGTCAGATTGGTTTCCCGCTACAACTGGATCAATGATCCACGTTGACGGCGGTTTTCACTCCACTGGAGCTTGATCCTTAGAGACCGCTGCGCTCAAGAATGTGAATACCACAGGCCGAACCGAGCCCGATGACGTGGGCAAGACCCACCTTGGCATCTTTGATTTGGCGGTCACCAGCTTCATTACGCAGGTGGTGACACACCTCCCAGATGTTGGCAATTCCTGTCGCAGCAATCGGGTGACCTTTAGACTCCAGACCACCGGAAACATTGACTGGGGTTGAGCCATCGCGCCAAGTAGCGCCGCTCATAAAGAAGTCCACAGCGCCGCCCTCAGGACAGAGCATGAGATTGTCATAGTGAACTAATTCGGCGGTTGCGAAGCAGTCGTGAAGTTCAACGAGATCGAGATCACTCGGTGAAACACCTGCCTGCTCATAAGCGATGATTGCTGCATTACGCGTCAAGGTGTTGACATCTGGAAGAACTTGGCAGGACTCTTGATACGGGTCGCTGGTTAACACAGAGGCTGAAACCTTGACGGCTCGACGCTGTTGTTCCACCGACAGGGTTCGCAACACTTCTCCCGAAGTGACGACAGCAGCAGCAGCGCCATCACAGTTTGCCGAGCACATAGGCCGAGTGTTGGGATAAGCGATCATCATGTCGTTCATGATCTCATCGAGCGTGAAACGCTTTTGATAAGCGGCCATGGGATTCAGAACTGAGTGAGCATGATTCTTTTCCGAAATTCGAGCGAAGAGTTCAAAAGAGACGCCACCATATTTGTGACCATATTCCATCCCGACCTGAGCAAAAGTGCCTGGCATGGTGTCCGTACCAATACGACCATCAGTCGGCATGACGCTGCCAAAGCGACCGCTCGGCTCAAATTTGTTGCCGCTCTTCTTGGAAGTTCCGCCGCCTCCGAGCAAACCTGCTCCTGAAAGCTTCTCGGCCCCGACAGCGAGTCCCATACGGGCCTCTCCGGCTTTGACCGCCATAATTGCCGTACGCAACGCAGTGGCTCCCGTCGCACAGGCATTAGCCACGTTGAATACTGGAATACCGGTTTGACCAATTTGCTTCTGCAATTGCTGCCCGAAACCTGCTCCGGCGCCCATCAGGTTGCCCGCAGCCAAGATTCCAATATCGGCCATGGTCACACCCGCATCGGCCAAGGCAGCGATTGCTGCTTGCGATCCAAGGTCAACGATGTCTTTATCTGAATGCTTGCCAAACTTTGTCATTGCGATCCCGAGGATCCAAATGTCGTCACTTGCCATGATGAGTGCCTTCGCTTTCTGAGGTTCTGTGTGTGATTAGTTGTGTCGGATCAAGCAGGGGCGAAACCAAAACCAATGGCTTCAGTTCCATCTTCGTCAGTTCCCAAACTGAAAGTGGTTAAACGTACCTTCATCCCAAGGGAGACTTTTTCTGGAGTGGGGTCACAATTAACGATATTGCCGCGCACGCTCGTTCCGTTGCAGTCAATAATTCCCGCTACGAAAGGTACTGGTACCCCAGGCGCAGCGAAAGCCACGATGGTGAACGACTTCAAGATTCCGTCCTGAGAAATTGCTGCCTTTTTGAAATCATTGTTGAAGCATTTAGCGCATGCGTTGCGGCGGTCAAAGTAACGCGCCCCGCAGGTTGTGCATTCGTTAGCCACCAGATGGGGCGAATCACCCAACTCGAGGTAGGCAACGTGAGGTATCTGCTGAGCCATAAGTGTGTTCCTATCGATAATGCTGACCTTTGTATTCTAAACCTGTGAGCCCAAGTTTTTCTTAGCCCAGAGGGTCCTCAATGTGGGTATTCCAGGTTCCGAAGTGCAGTAGATCAACGGACGCCTTGCGTTTGCGTTGCGTCGGAGTGCCAGAGGGTTGATCCTGTGGGTGTCGATAGCCGACAGCGACAACACCGGCGCAATGGACATTTGCAGGAACCTCAAATGCATCAAGAAGTTTGCGTGGCTCAACGAACAGATCAAACAGCAGGGCGCCCCACCGCTGCTCCTCAATCAAAAGTAGGAGGTTTTGAGTCACTAGCGCAGCATCAGTGAGCCACATCGGCTTAACCCAATTCTCAGCTTTTTCAAGTCCATGTCCGGCCTTATCTCCTTCGGAGTAGCGGTTGGTGTAAGCCGACTCGTCGGCCAGAACCAAAATTACGGATTGGGCTTCTAGAACCCCTGGTGATGTTTTGCCAAACCAAGCTCCGACGCCTGACACCTGCCAAAACCTCTGCAGATCGTCACCCACCAAAATTAAAAGATGTGCACCTTGAGAAAAACCAGCGGATGGAGCCCGTAAGGCCAACTCGCCAAGCTCCTTGAGGTCCTCCAGACTTGGACCTCCATCAAAAGTGCGCGTCATGCGACGCCGACGAATAATCTGCCCTAGAGCAGTGCTGAAATATTTATTCGGTTTAGTGCTTGCCAAGTTTCAACAAATCCTCAGTCATTGTCCAACCGTGAACGATCAAACAAGCACCCACACCAGGCTTCACCTCGGCGAACAATTCCGCGATCTCTGGTTTGATTTTTTCTGGTTTGCTTGATTCATGATCTAGGAACCCTGACAACCCCTTCTTCATCACTATGAAGGTTTTCTCGTCATAATGAGCATCAACACCGAAGCGACGAGCCAAGCGGCGTCCCCACGCACGCTCTTCACCAACGGCACGATGACCGGGTCGGGGTATCAACTCACTGAGGTTCTTAAATGCTTCAAGGCCTTCGGCCGAGACAAATCGGCTTCCCACAACAACATCCTCGTCGGGAAAAGCCATCAGGGCACGGTGATATGCCTCAGCCAAAAGTCCTTTGAGAACTTGATCTCGTTTAGGCGAACGCTTGACACTCATCAAGCCGAAAAGGACGCAGGGTGTCCCCCCAATACGCTCCAGCGTAGAAAAGGTGAAGCCATGTACAGTCCCGTTCAAGGTAGCCGTTGTACACAAAACCCAATCTTGTTGAGCCTGAAGCAACCTCGGGGCGTCAAACGACCCTCCCATGAGGACCAACGCTTCTAGTTCAGCCTCAGTCAGGGCCGCACTATCTTTTGTTTCCACCTCAACGGACATCTGAATTATTCCCTACTGTGGGCCACAAAACAGCCACACACCTATTCTGCCACTTCTGGCACTAGAAACACGAAACGACCTGCTCGCCACGGCAGAGAATCGCCCTCTACATGATAACGCTTGCACCAAAGGCAACTCTGAGAGGGGGAATGACTCGATCAATGTCGACCAAGAACTCCTCACCGAGTTTGAGAATCTTGGCATCGCCGATATGCAAGAAGACATAAGAAGATCCCGGATAACTGGACAGAATGCCCTTCAAACGTGCGACTGTCTCAGGATCAAGCGCCACCGCAGGAAGGTTAAGACGAAGCTCCTCTTGGCGATGAGAAATTGTGAGAGGAGTAAACTCAAGTGATTGGATGCTGATCCGATCCTCATTGCGTTCGTAACGGCACTTAACAGCAACCAAACCGTCCTCAATGATCTTGTGACCGTGTGTGAGAAGAGTCTTTGAAAACACCGTTAATTCAACACTGCCATAAAGGTCTTCAAGTTGAATAATGGCTAAGGCACTACCTTTTTTCGTGACCTTACGCTCAACTTTGGTGATAATTCCTGCCAAGGTGACGATCGCCCCGCTATCCAAATCCTCAAGGCCAGAAGTTGTTGAGGTGGCATGTTTGCGGAGCATTCCTTCGAGACCAAAAAGTGGATGATCGCTGATATACAAACCAAGCACTTCTTTTTCGAACTTCAGTTTGACGGATTTCTCAAACTCCATGTCGGGAATAGGAATATCGAGATTGACTTTGGCGCCCGGCTCGGAATCAAAAACATCAAACAGACTCATAACCCCTTGATCTGCATCAGATCTGCGAGCTAATGAATCGCTAATAATTGATTCGTAGATTGCCATCAACCCTTGACGTGGGTGACCGAGACCATCAAATGCACCCGCCTTGATAAAGGACTCGATGGATTTCTTGTTGAGACAATCTGCTGGAACCCGCATCGCAAAATCGTGAAATGACCCAAAGGGACCGTTCATAGCTCGTTCACTGACGATCCGCTCACAAATAGCCTGCCCAATACCTTTGATCGCCGACAACCCAAAGTAGATGACGCGTTCGGTCACTAATGGGGTGAAATCAACTTCAGAGACGTTGATATTTGGCGGACCAAGGGTGATCCCGCTGTTTCGAGCATCGACTAAGTAACCCGCTGCTTTCTCCAAATTGTCTTTCACACTCGTCAATAGTGCAGCGAAATATTGCATGGGGTAATTCGCTTTGAGGAAGGCGGTCTGATAACAGATATGCCCATACCCAAACGAATGACTCTTGTTAAATGCGTAGTCGGCAAAGTTTTCGATGATGTCAAATAGTTGCTTGCCAAGCTCGGAACCGTACCCGGAGGTCTCGCAACCAAGTTCAAACTTGGAGCGTTCTTTTTCCATCAATGCGCGTTCTTTCTTACCGCAAGCCTTACGCAGGTTGTCGGCTTCGGCAAGGGTGTAACCAGCGAAGCGTTGGGCGACGCGCATCACGCTCTCCTGATAGATCATTAGACCGTAGGTATCACCTAAAACTTCTTCAGCGTCGGGATGAAAATAGACAACTTTCTTGCGACCGTTTTTTCTATCCGCAAAGTCGTTGTGCATGTTGACGCTCATCGGGCCCGGCCGATAGAGGGCAATCACTGCCGAGACATCTTCAAAACTTGTGGGTGCCATAGCCCGCAAGAGCTGTTGCATCGGTGCCGACTCGAGTTGAAAGACACCCATCGTGTCCCCTCGTGCTAGCAGTTCAAATGTTGCTTGGTCGTCAAACGAGATTTTGTCGACATCAAAATCTGGATGGTCTATTTGAATCAAACTATTGGCGTCTGTGATGACGTCGAGATTTCGCAAACCAAGGAAGTCCATCTTCAACAGTCCCAGTTCTTCAACTCCATGCATATCGAACTGGGTCGTGATTTGTCCTGCCTCAAGAGATTTTCCGGTTTCTGGGCGACGTTGCAGAGGAAGATAATCAGTTAATGGGTTTTTAGAAATCACCACGGCTGCAGCGTGAATGCCAACAGAACGCTTCAACCCTTCAAGACCCTTAGCTACATCGACAACGTGACGAATTTCGTCATCTGATTCATACAAATCTCGAAGTTCTTGAGCGGCCCGATATCCGTCGGCGTATTTGTCGTTGAGTTCAAGGCAATACTTCAGCGGAGTGTCGCGACCCATCACAAGAGGTGGCATTGCCTTTGCTAGGCGATCACCCATGGCATACGGGTGCCCAAGCACACGTGCAGCATCACGTACGGCGTTACGTGCTTTGATTGTTCCAAATGTGATGATTTGAGCCACATGTTCAGATCCATAAGTGTCGGTCGCATAATGAATGATTTCTTCTCGATAGCGCGAGTCGAAATCCATGTCGATGTCGGGCATTGAAATACGACTCGGGTTCAAAAACCTCTCAAAAATCAAGTCGTAACGGATCGGGTCCACTTCGGTAATACCGAGGCAATAAGCGACAGCGCAACCAGCAGCAGAGCCTCGTCCAGGACCGACCCGGATATTCCGCTTTTTGGCGTACTCAATCAGATCCCAAACAATCAGAAAGTACGAGGCAAAACCCATATCGGCGATGACCTTGGTCTCAAATGCCAAACGTTCGATGACAGCGGGAGTCAAATTGTCGCCCCAACGTCGCTTCGCTCCCTCTCGTGTCAGATAATCCAAATACGAAGCGTCATCAGTGAAGCCTTTTGGAACCTTGAAGTTAGGTAACTGTGGCTTACCAAATTCAATAGTGACGTCAGCTCGCTCCGCTATCCACAACGTGTTATCGCAAGCCTCGGGAACTTCACGAAAAACATGCCGCATCTCATTGGCGGTCTTTAGGTAATGCTCAGTACCTTCAAAGCGAAATCGATTCGGGTCGGCGATCATGGAGTTCGTTTGCACACACAGCAACGCATCATGGGATTCGCTGTCGTGGCGGTGGACATAGTGCGAATCATTTGTGGCGATGACTGGAGCGCCAATTTCTTGGGCGATCTCTAAAAGTTGTGGATTAGTTTTTGTCTGCGCCGCGAGCCCATGGTCTTGAAGTTCGACAAAGAGATTGTCTTTGCCGAAGATGTCTTGCAACCTTGCTGCCTTGCGCTTGGCATCTTGATAATCGCCGTTCAGGAGCGCCTGCAGAACATGGCCACCTAGGCATCCTGTGGTGGCGATCAAACCTTCGTGATGGCGTTCTAATAATTCCCAATCCATTCGGGGTTGGTAGTAGTAACCCTCAAGAAACGCCAAACTTGAAAGCTTGATGAGGTTCTTGTAGCCAACGCTGTTCTCGGCCAACAAAGTGAGGTGATAATAGAGTTTCTTGCCACCTTCAGTATCGCCGCCAGAGTCATCAACCTTGCCTCGTCTGCTTGGGCGCTCAAACCGTGTCTCGTAGGCCATGTACGCCTCGGTACCAATGATCGGCTTCACACCCTGAGCACGACATTCTTTGTAAAAGTCGAGAACACCGTACATATTGCCGTGGTCAGTCATACCGAGGGCCGATTGTCCATCGGCGACTGCCTTGGCGACTAGTTCATCAAGTTTGGCGGCACCGTCAAGCATCGAGAACTCAGTATGGACATGCAAATGGGTGAATGAGTCGCCCAAAATACACCTCCTACTTTGCTCAGGTCAGCCGAACGTTTCGACAGACAAACTTCATCTATGTGGTTTAGAAACAGTAGCAGTGGGCTACAAGTAAGTTCCGGGGAGTGGAACACTATTTGATGCAGTATCAGCCTTGTTACCCAAGGGTCCCGGTTGCAATTGACGGATCTGCTCCATTTGTTGCTGCGCCATCAACTGTTGGGCGAAGAGGGCCGCTTGTATTCCGTGAAAAAGTCCCTCAAGCCAGCCCACCAGTTGGGCTTGGGCGATCCGCAATTCACCTTCGCTAGGAATGCCATCGGAGAAAGGTAATGCCAACATCGTGAGTTCTTGTTGAAGGTCCGGCGATAGAGCATCGGTCAACTCCACGATCGAGCGCTCATAAATCTCTGCTAAGCGTTCGCGGCTCCCCTGATCCAACTCAGCGCCACGAACCTCTTCCAATAATTGTTTGACCATAGAACCGATACGCATCACCTTGGCGGGTTCTGTCACAGAATTTATGGCACTGACCTCGTTGCTCGATAGCCGCTCGGTACCAATCCGATCTTCAGCATTCAAGATTTGGTCAGGTTGTTGCCGTTCAGAGTTGCTCATAGGTCAGAACTTCTTTCTTTTTTTTGAACTTCTCAAGTTACACCAAATGCTCAAACTGTCGTCGCTAAAAACGGCACATACATTTCGGCGCTAGTGAGCGAACCGTGACGACAAATCAGTGGAAAGGGTCCTGAATCAAGTGGGTCTTCGTACGTCACATCGGCAAAGGGAACTAAGGCCACGTCGCCTAATCTGCGGGCAACCGAGTCCGACATTTTGGCTCCTTTGCTCGGACCAAGCCAAGCTTCTTCAATTACTTGCTCCCGACTGACGACCCAAGCCTGGTGGGAAAAAAGAGCCTGAGAGATGCTCAAAAGATCATCTTCGCTACCGCGTCGCGCATGGAGCCAGCGAAAGCGTCCTTCACCAGACTGGTGATGAACACAGTCCATTAAGTCTTTCGGAAGTTTGATGGCGGGTTCGTCGATCTGCACTTGACCGTGATCGGCAGTGACCACGAGGGTTGTGCCTGGGGGCAAGGCAGATAAGAGGGCACCTACCAACCAGTCAGCCGCTGCGATTTCAGCGTCATAAAACGGTCCGAAACCACGCTCATGGGCGATCTTGTCAACGCCATCGTAATACGCATAGACAAAAGGCTCGCCAGAGTTCACCAAAGTTACGCATTGCGCGATGATGGAACTTGCCGCTCTCCACCCGCGGGGTTTGGTGCCACGTAAATGAGCCTCAGTGAATGCGGTCCCTTCGAGCTCTGTTCGACTGACGACTGGTATATCCAGACCAGCAAATGGCGGAATGGGCTGAACGAGTGCTGGCGGATGAATTTTGCGGAGATCTCGCGAATCGGACCACCATCGCAAACTATTCATGATTGAGTCCCCCATGTC
>WLTJ01000120.1 GCA_009705435.1 Actinomycetota bacterium
AGGCTGGCCGAACGATCACCAGGAATACGAATCAGGCTGGCCTTCTGATCAAGGGCTCGACCAATGGCTTGGCGAATCCAGAATGTGGCGTACGTAGAAAACTTAAATCCACGGCGCCAGTCAAACTTGTCAACAGCGTGCTCAAGACCGAGGTTTCCTTCTTGAATGAGATCTAACAAGTCCATGCCCTGGGGCAGAGGGTAACGACGAGCGATTGAGACAACGAGACGAAGGTTGGCACGAATGAATCGGTCTTTTGCTCGACCAGCTTCACGAATATCGCGCTTGACTGCCACAGTCTTATCGCCAGTGGCCTGCTTGCCAGCGGCCTCACGACCTTTTTCAATGGCACGTGAAAGGACGCGCTCGTCCTCAGCGGTGAGCAAAGGAACCTTGCCGATGTCGTTGAGATAGATGCCGATTGAATCATTCATGATGTTTGTCTCTGTTCGTGGTTTGTTCACTGCAACTCTGTGAGCAGGGGCCCTGGAGAATCGGCACAACCGATTTAGGGCACAAAGCAAACGGGGCTGAGTGGATTATGGAAAACGGGGGGTATTCGGACTGACAACTTGTGACGAGACCAGAATTGCTAGGGGAGATGGTCTCGAGAAGGAGTCATGAGGTTATCACGGGAAATTGGGTTTGTATAGGGTCGGAGGGTTTTTGGGGCCCTTATTGTCGTTTAATTCTTCGGCATCTCGGGTCCTTTCCTTGAGTAATTTCTCTGAAGAAAACCGATTTTTTTCATAAAAATCTTGAAAAGTCGCAGTTCAAATGGTGTTTCTTGGTGATAAACGACCTGAACCGCCTGATGTGTGCGCCCGTAGACTGTCAGGGTGGATATTTCTTTGGCCCCTTCTATTTCGGGCAAACCTCGAATCGGGCTCTTCGGCGGCACCTTTGACCCTCCCCACGTCGGTCATCTAGTCACGGCCGTCAATGTGATGTCGGCGCTGAGGCTGGACCTAGTGATCTTGATGGTGGCAAATGTGCCCTGGCAAAAAGAGCATTCGCGAATCATCACTCCGGCAGCCGACCGTTTAGCGATGGTCCAAGCTGCCGTGGCCACTGTGCCTGGCTTGTTGGCAGGTGGCTGGGAGATTGAACATGGTGGGCCCAGTTTTACGGCAGACACTTTGACTGCACTGCATGACGAATATCTTGACGGTGAGTTTTTTACGATCGTGGGCGATGATGCAGCCAGTGGACTCACAACATGGGAGCGCTACGAGGATGTTTTACGTTTGAGTCAAGTTGTTGTCGTTGATCGTCCTGGTGCACCAGTTGCTTTGTCAAAAGATATTGCGTGGGTGCGAGTTGAAGTTCCACGACTTGAGGTTTCAAGCACTGATCTTCGTTCACGTTTCACTGACGGACGACCACTTGATTATTTGGTGACGCAACCCGTTCTCGATGTCATCAGCCAACGCAATTTGTACGGAGCAACGCTCAAGGTGAACTCATGAATAGTTTGTTGCAACAGCGTCGTCGCCAAACAATGTTGAACTTTGGCGCAGGCTTAATTGTTTTGGCATTGTTGCCGATTACAGGGGTTGTCGCCTGGCGTGCAATTCGTGATTCGAACGCTGCCCAGGGTGTTATTTCCCTGCCATCGCGAGCGGTCCCTCTGACTCCGACAGCGATTTTCGCGGTCACTGACGAGGAGAATTTCTTGACCTCCTTGACGGTGATGGCACTCACACCGCAAGGTGCTGGTGGAACCGTGATGGTGATCCCCGTGGGTGCCCTCGTCGGAGGAAGGCCGGTGGGTAAACCTCAACGCCTCGCAGATGTCTACGGCTCAGATGGGGTTGAAGCGTTGCAGAATGCGGTTGAGGCGATGACGAATAGTCAGATTGATCAAATCACCGTCAACGGTGTCGATGGGACCGCCGAACTATTGGCGCGTGTTGGGACTGTCAACGCCACATTTAGTTCTGACGTGATGGACACTGAGTCTGAAATTTCTGATGTGATTGCCGAGAAGGGGACAGTTGATTTGACTCCGATGGAGATGTCAGCGGTCTTAGCAGCGCGCGATATTTCCGGTGATGAGGCAGGGCGTTATCCAAGTATCAAGGCGACTTGGGAGGGCATCTCGGCAGCAGTTGGCAGTGGGAGGCCAGGAGCAGTTCCCGCGGTGGTCATCCCCGATGTGGGGGCACAATCACCGGCAGATATGCCTGCATTTATCTCGGCTTTGTTCGCTGGACCGATCAACATTTGGCAGATTGATACCGAACGCATCATTGATGCTGAACGCAACCCCAAAGATATTGATGTCTACCGCTACAACGCTGGTGAGGTAGTGATGGTCATGGCCAGTGTTGCACCGAGTGCGATGGTCGCCGTGTTGCCCACTCTGACTGTTCAGGTTGATAGCCCATTTGACGACTCCACTGTCACTCAAGACTCAGTATTTCGGATTTTGTACATGGGAACGAACGTCGTTTTGGTTCGCGTAGTGGCTTCGGTGCCGCCCCCGGTCACGATCATTAGATATTCAGATGAGATGGATCGTGCTATTGCTGAGCCATTGACCACTATGTTGGGTGAAGTCGTTTTTGAAAAAGCCACCGAACGGGTGGATGGCGTCGATATACAAATCGTGCTTGGCGACTCATTTGTGACGTTCATGAGTGACGGCGCCAAACCTGATCCAAATATTGCTCCGCAAGATCTAGTCGCTCCAACGACTGATGCTCCACCAACAGAAACGACTCCATAATGACGACTACCCCAAAGCAAGCAGCCTCTTCAGATAGTGATGATTCGGTCAGACCAGAGACTTTCGAGTTGGCCTGTATCGCCGCTCGGGCCGCTGATGATAAGCAAGCGACAAACACCATTGTGTTATCCGTCGGCAATGTTCTCACGATCACCGAACTCTTTGTTGTGACTGGTGCTTCAAACCCACGATTAGTACGTGCTGTAGCAATTGAGATCGAAGATCGGATTCGCGAAGTGTGTGGTCGTTCACCGGGTCGCACTGAAGGCCATCGTGAGCAGTCGTGGGTGCTACTGGATTACGGCGATGTCATTGTTCATATTTTCCTCGATGAGACACGAGAGTTCTACGAAATTGAGCGCTTGTACAAAGATGTGCCGCGCTTGGAGTGGCGCGCCTGATATCTGCGAGACAACGAAGTATTGCTGAGCAGGTTTCAGCGAGGCGCCGTTAGTTGGTATCGTTGGCATGTCCCGCAAGGGGCTGTAGCTCAGTTGGCAGAGCGCTTGCATGGCATGCAAGAGGTCAGGGGTTCAATTCCCCTCAGCTCCACGTACACAGTCCCAGGTCACAGGCCTGGGACTTTTTGTTTGGCGACGGCAGGGTCTCGGATGGGGGTAAGTCAGGGGGCGGTTGCAACATATGAATATGTGTTGTGCAGATCGTCGCCTAAAACTTGTGCATCTTCGGCGCGAGTTTCGACGACAAAGTCTTCATCTAGCGTTTTGTAGTCGTACGTCCAACCTTCGGGAAGTTGCAGACGATCAGCAAGAGTCAACAAATCCTTTTCGGTGAGCGCCGAGTCAATCTGTTGACTCCAACTTTGCATCACGTAGGTCTTTCCTTCAGCGTCATGCAACAGATACACGGTGGTTCCGGCATTGAAAGTAAATGCTGCTTTACGATTCACAGCATGCGGGCTATATGGCAGCATGAGATCCGCTGGTGACGTACCCACAAAGACACTGGCATAACGATTCATTTCCATGCCACCAAAACTCTTCATAAAAACTTCGGTCATATCTGACTTGACAACTGAATCCATGGCCCAGTAGCGCGGTCCATTAGGCGAGGCAAAGACAACGCCTTCGTCTTTGGCGACAGCAGCAGTATCAATGGCTTCCCATTGTGCTTGCGGACAATCATTGAGTGGATAAGTATTGAAAACTTCTGCGTGAATACCATCGCTCTTGAGATTTAATAACAAGATTTCGCAATAGCGTTTTCCGTGCATATTGAGTGCCGCAGGATTAACCGTTGTTGTGACCGCAGGAGCACTGCTCGACGTCGTACTCGCATCCCCGGCCGAACTGGGAGATGACGAACTATCCGATGAACAAGAGGAGAGAGCCACAGCAAGAGCGCAGGCGTACAGGAATTTTTTTGTCATCATGACTGACACTATATACGCTCCTTCGGTGGTTGCACGGCAGGGACGCGAAAGGGGCGGGTGCTTTCGCACCCGCCCCTTTACACACCTTGCGGTGGAGTACTAACTAAATCAGGCAACGCCCCAAAGAGCGAGGAACTGGTCGGCGAAGCCTTCTGGTCCCTTCCAGTTACTCATTGGGCTGCTGTCAATGATCTCTTGTGCGACTGTTGCGTCGTCCAAGATGAAGTTTGGCAATTCTTCGCCAGCGGCACGCTCTGCGAACTCGTCGCCGACTGCATCAAGAACCATGGCGTGTGCCATGACCCATCCGGAGTAGGCCTTCGGGTTCGAAGTCCAAGCCGTGTGAGTTCCAGCCACAATCTCGCTCAAACCGGTCAAGTCAAAGTCGACTCCAACCTGTTTTGGCAAGGCCACGCCAGCAGCCTCTAGGCCTGCTGTTACACCGATCGGCAAAGCCGAGAAAGCATACGAAACGTAGTTTGTCTCTGGGTTCTCTTGGAGGTACGAAGCCACCAAGCCTGGAACGTTGACACCAATGTCAGCGATCTGAACCGGCAGTACGTCAAACGTACATGCGGCACAACCGGCAGCGAAAGTGTCCTTCATGCCCTCTTCTTCTGCGACGAGCACAGGGAAGAGTTGAATGTTGACCATCAACACATTGGCGGCGGCGCCACTGTCAGCGATGATGTAATTAGCCATTTTTGCTCCAGCAGCATAAACGGCATCGTTGCCACTGATGGATGTCAAAATGCCGTCTGCTGGTGCTTCACCGTTATAGGCGAAACTGAACTTGATACCAGCGGCTACGGCTGCAGCGAACTGCTCGGCGAATGCAGCAACAGGCGAACCGGAGATCGCGATGTAGTTGGCGCCCCAGTCAATGGCCTCTTGTACGCCCGCTCCTGGACTTGCACTTTCAACGTTGATCGTCTTCAGTTCCCAACCGAGAGCGTCAGTGATTTTGCCCCAGTCTTCGCCAACTTCGGCGCAACTTGGGAGTTCGCAAGCGAGCCAAGCAACCTTCTTGCCGGTCGGTACTGCAGCTGACGGTCCAACAGTGACGCCGATTTCTGTCGGTATGGTCATGTAGGTGTCGACGAGTGCCTGTGCGGCAGCAGTTTCAGCAGCAGCGTCAGTCGCTGGTGCTTCGGTGCTTGGTGCTTCGGTGCTTGGTGCTTCGGTCATTGGCGCCTCGGTGCCTGGGTCATCGCTACCGCAAGCAGCAGCAATCAAACCCAAAGCAAAAATGGCAGCGACAACTCTATGAGTTCCTTTACGCATTATTTCCCCTTTTATGTGGTTGTGTTCGACTGGAAGGATTCCAATCTGGATCGCTCTCACCACCGTTCACGATTAGTTTGGTGACGAGAGCGAATTGATCATATAGTAAATTAAGTAGCATTTGCGAACTAGTGAATGGTTCGCATGCGCGTTTCAGGGGGAAAGTAAAGAACCATGGCAAAAATTCTTCACATTTGGTCGCTCTCAAAGTCGTTTCCGGGCCAAGTCGCCCTGCAAGATGCCACTTTCGATGTTGAGGAAGGCGAAGTTCATGCCCTCGTGGGTCAAAATGGCTCCGGTAAATCGACCCT
>WLTJ01000121.1 GCA_009705435.1 Actinomycetota bacterium
CATCGCGCAACCAGCGTAAGGAGCAAGGTATTTGAACGGAGCCGAGTCAGCAGCAGTTGCCACCACGACGACGGTGTATTCCAAAGCGCCAGCCTGACGCAATGTTTCCACGGTCTGGGCAACAGTTGAGCCCTTCTGACCAATAGCAACATAAATGCACTTCACGCCTTGACCTTTTTGGTTCAAGATGGTGTCAATCGCAATCGTGGTCTTACCGGTCTTGCGGTCACCAATGATCAATTCACGCTGTCCACGACCGATCGGGGTCATGGCATCAATTGATTTGATTCCGGTCTGCATCGGCTGATGCACTGGCTTACGACCCATGATTCCAGGAGCCTGAATCTCCATACGACGCTGCTGTACTCCAACGAGTGGGCCTTTTCCGTCAATCGGCTCGCCGAGTGCGTTCACAACGCGACCGAGCACACCTTCGCCAACAGGCACTGACAAAATTTCACCAGTTGCCTTAACGGTCTGACCTTCTTCAATACGATCGGACTCGCCAAGTACTACGGAACCAATTGATTCTTCTTCAAGGTTCAAAGCCAATCCTCGAGTTCCGTCTTCAAACTCGAGGAGTTCGTTAACAGCGCAATCAGGCAAGCCAGAAATATTGGCAATACCGTCACCGACTGAGGTCACGCGACCAACAGTGCGGGCTTCGAGCGAAGGCGTGAAGCCTTCGAGGTTCTTCTTGATCGCCGATGCAATATCAGCTGCGGACAGTGTTAGTTCTGCCATGTCGTCTCTCGTTCCATTTCCATCGCTCGGCTTTTAGAGCCGGCTCTTTACGTTGTCCAGGCGGGTGCGGATACTTCCGTCAATGACGGTGTCCCCTACGGTTGCCACGATTCCGCCGATAACTGACGGATCCACAACAACCTTGAGATTTACTTCTTTGCCAGTGGCGTTAGCCAAGGCTGCAGCAAGGCGAGTTTGTTGATCTGCAGTGAGCGCCACTGCCGAACGCACTTGAGCAACTTCGAGTTGCTTAGCACTTGATGCTCGCTTCACTAACTTGTCAATGATTGCTGGCAGATCGCGTCCACGACCGCTGCCGACGACCATTGAGACCAACTGCACTGAAGTGCCGGTGACCTTTCCACCCAACAAATCTTCAACGATTCCTTGACGACGCGCCACGGGAATCTTTTCGTCTGTGAGTGCGTTGCGAAGTGCATCGTTTGACTCAAGTGTGCGAGCCAAACGGAACAACTCGTCTTCGACCTCATCAAGACTTCCTTCGGCACGAGCAATCTCAAAAAGTGCTCGTGCGTAACCTTCGATGCGATTGTCACTCATCGTGAAGCACCCACTTTCGAAATAAAGTTCTCAACGAGAGTTTGCTGAGTCGCACCGTCAAGAACGGTTGGCAACACTGCGTCAACAGCGATTGCGGCCACGCGACCAATTTCGGCACGAAGTTCGTCGCTGCCACGTGCAGCAGCAGTTTTGATATCGGCTGTGGCGCGGGCTTCGAGTTCAGCAATTTCGACAGTGAGTCGAGCACGGCCATCGGCGAGCACGACAGCAGCTTGCGTGTTGGCTTCAGCCAACAAACGAGCACGCTCGCCAGCGATGTCACCAAGTGCTTGACGGATACCGTCGGCATCAGTTTGGGCAGCCGATAAGTCATTAGCCGAAGCATCAAGTTCTTTTTGAATGCGCTCAGTACGAGCGTTCAAGAATTTGGTGAACTGCGGGCCTGCAAACTTGACGAGAGCACCAATGACGAGCACCGAAGCGATACCGCCATAAATGATCTCGGCAGTTTCGGGGAATAACCAGTGATGGGTCTCAGCCGGATCGGCAGCGAGGATGGAGAAAAGACTCATATCAGCGAACTCCTGCACTCATCGCCTCGGCAACAGCACGAGAAACCGCGCTGCCATCTGGACGCTTACCGGTTGCAACTTCAACCGCACTATTGACGACGTCGACAACTGCTGATTCAACTTGCGAACGACCAGCCGTACGAGCCGCATCAGCAGCAGACATTGCTGCTTCGCGCTCAGTTGCGATACGAGCGTTGGCAGCAGTGATTGCCGTCTGACGTTCGCCTTCGAGCGTGGCACGCGCCGCATCAATGACCTTGGATGCTTCGGCCTTTGCAGCCACAAGGGCAGCCTCGTACTGAGCAACTTCGGATCGCGCAGAAGAACGAGTCGCATCAGCGTTCTCGTGACCTTCGCGAATTGAGGTGTAGCGCGAGTCCATGCCCTTTTTCAGCCTTGGGAAAAGGAAGAAACGCATGAGTAAGGCGAACACGATAAACGAGCCTGCTCCCCATGCCAGTTCCTTCATCTCGGGGATGATGGGACTGGGTCCGGTTCCACAGAACTCAACCGTGAACGCTTCACCCTCAGGTGGATATGTTTCTGGCTCGAATGCGCAATCTGCCGGGTTCATCTCGTGTTCTCCCGAATCAGATTCGGAAGTTACAAAATGCACTCGAAGCGCTTCACCCGAGCGGATGACGACGGCTGTCAGCACGTCAACTCCTTGTTGGTTGTAGTGGACGATCAGAGACCGATGAGGATGAAGACCACGAAGCCGATGAGGGCAAGGGCTTCGGTGAAGGCGATACCGAGGAACATGGTTGTACGAACCATGCCGGCTGCCTCTGGCTGGCGAGCCATAGCTTCGACTGACTTACCGACGAGGTAGCCAATGCCGATGCCAGGTCCGATTGCGGCAAGGCCGTAAGCGAATCCAGCTGAACCAGCAGCTGACGCTGCCTTGGCTTCGTCACCGGTGAGCCCTGCGGCTGCAGCAACTTGAATGAATGCTTCCATTTTTTATCTCCTGTTATATGTCTTGGTTAAAGAGAATTACTTGTGATTAATAAGTCTAACGAACTTGTATTTCTTCAGGCTCAGTGCTCGGGGTGAGCCGCTCCACCGATATACACCGCAGTCAAAATGGTGAAGATGTATGCCTGCAAAAAGGCCACCAACACTTCGAATCCGGTGAGGAAGATGAGCATGAAAAGTGGCAGCACACCTACGGGGATGAGCGCCGGGTTGCCTTTGGCTTGGAACAAAGCCTCAGACAACAAACCGAAGGTCACGAGCAAAATGTGACCAGCCAACATGTTGGCGAAAAGTCGAACCGTCAGTGAGAACGGGCGCACCAAGAACGTTGAGATGAATTCAATCGGCGTCACCAAGATGTAGAGCGCCTTTGGAACTCCAGGTGGGAACAACGAACTCTTGATGTAGCCAAGACCCTGATGCTTGAAACCGGTCACGATGAACACAACCCACACCAGCAACGACAAGAACAGTGGTAAGGCCATACGAGCCGTTGCAGGCATCTGCAAGAACGGGATGATTCCAGGAACGTTGCAGAGGTAAATGAACGAGAACAAACTCAACAAGAATGGCGTCCAAGCAAGACCCTCGCGACCCATGGTCTGCATGATGATTCCATTTTCAATGAACTCAACAATGCTTTCAGCGAAGTTACGAATGCCCTTGGGCGCAACCTTGGCGTCTTTGCTTCCAGCCAACAAAAAGATCAATG
The DNA here is from genome assembly GCA_009705435.1 of Actinomycetota bacterium. Classification (GTDB taxonomy): domain Bacteria; phylum Actinomycetota; class Acidimicrobiia; order Acidimicrobiales; family Ilumatobacteraceae; genus Casp-actino8. The sequence continues at coordinate 3,529 of WLTJ01000121.1, forward strand.
TGCCGATCAGGGCAGCAGCGACAGCAATGAGCGCGATCTTGTTGAAGGTTGGGAAAAGATCTTTCCAGCGGAGGATCTCATTGATCGGCGGGAACTCAAGTGCGATCACGTTCGATTATTCCTTTGTGAGGGGTGTAGGGGCAGGAGTGTAGAAAACTTTGATATTACTTGCGGGGCTTCAATCCAGGAAATGCAAGTGATGCAGCAACGAAGCGCATCTCCCACACGAGGAGTCCTAGGTGTGTAACAATAATGGTCAATCCGAGGGCCGTGAGTGAAATCCAAGAGGCATCTCGGACAAGAATCACAGCTAAAAAGATTAGCCCTAGACGGACAAGATAGCCGAAAAGCACTGCTCCCATCATTAATCCCAGCGAAATTCGCGCGGTAAATGCCACCAGTCCGGCCGCCATCAAGAAATTCACGAGGACAATTGCCATTCCGTAGAGAGCGCTGATCGCTCCGTCCATGCCAGCGAAGACTGCGCACACGCCAATGATGATCGGAGCAACATAGATGCCGCGCTTCAAAATGTCTAAAGACACCTCAATCTCTGGGGCATCACCTTCAAGGCGCGTCACCATTGGGTTGATGGACGAATTTCCAGGCTCGTTACTCATACTTCGGGAGCATCCTCTGGTGTCATAACGGGTTGCTGATGTGCGCTCAGACCTTGACGTCGTTCGTTTTCAAGCATTCGCATGCGAGCGTCATAGATGAACCACATTTTGATGAACTGCCCTACGGTCGAGAAAATCACCAAAGCGATCATGAAAATCGGCTGAGTTCCCAGCCAAACGTCAAGTCCCCAGCCAATTCCGAGGAAAACGGCGATGGTGAGGGCCATTTCCATGCCTTGGCCCATGCCTTGGTCGACATTTCCCGAGCGATTGCCGCGAATCATGGCTTTCGTCAATCGACGAGTCACCGCCGTGGGACCAGCCTTGGCAGCGGGTAGCGAGGAGTCGGGCAAGGAGGAGTCAGACATGAGACAAAGTGTCGTTGGCGGGTCATTCGGACCCTAAAACACGGTCTAATCTACCCGTTTTAACGGGGTCTCGGCAATTCTTCAGTGGCATCTTAATCCGAATTGCCGGACCGAGAGTCCTTGCGGATTCGGCGAACTTCTGGGTGCAACACGGTGTACAAACTGAGGGCAATTGCCAGAGTCCCGATTGGAATCAAGGCTGTTCGGGCATCAGTGAAAATGGGATACAAAACAAAACCGCTCAAAAGGGCTGTCCAGAGCCACAAGATCAACACACTGCGCCGCTGCCCATGTCCGAGGTTCACGAGACGGTGATGTAGGTGACCCTTATCGGCGGTGGCCAAACCTTGGCGGCCGACGGTCCGCCTGACGATTGCGAAGATCATGTCCAAAATCGGCACACCCAAAATGAAGAGCGGGATAAACAGCGGGGCCAAGAAGAAATACGTCTGTCCAGGGATATATGCCTGGCTATTTGGATCGGCTCGTCCCCCAACGACGCTGGTCGATACGGCCATCAACAAACCAAGGAATAATGCCCCACTATCCCCCATGAAAATTTTGGCGTTGTTGAAATTGTGCGGCAGGAAACCGAGACAAACACCCAAAGCAATGATCGCTATGAGGGGTCCGATGTTTGGTTGCGCCAAAACTCCAAGAGTGTCAAGCCGACGACTGTACAAAAAGAATGAAGCGGCGGCGATTGCCACAATGCCCGCCGCCAAACCATCGAGGCCATCGATCAAGTTAATGGCCTGACTCATACCGATCAGCCACAAGATGGTGATCAGTGGTACCCAGTCGTCAGACAAAACAAAAACATCAACGAACGGAACACGGAAATAAAACATCGTGGCTCCGAACCACACCAGAAACAATCCCGCTATAACCGTTCCTGTTACTTTCGCGGGACTTGAAATTTCGCGCACATCGTCAACGAGACCAGTCGCAAATATCACCAAGGCTGCCAACAAGACACCCATTGGTTCAGAGTTGTTATCAAAGATTGGAGAGAAGCGCCCCATTCTCCATGCCAAAGCGAGCGCCACAACAAAGCCCAAGAACATTGCTATGCCACCAACATGAGGTGTTGGTACTTGATGCACGCGCCGCTCATCTGGCGCCACGACCCAGCCCCGACGAAGAGCCAAGCGAACCGTGAGTGGCGTCGCAATAAATGTGACGATGGCTGCTACGGC
>WLTJ01000122.1 GCA_009705435.1 Actinomycetota bacterium
AGAGTGGGCCTGCTCTCTCACGTTTATGTTTTGCCCTATCGCAATCCACGCATTGCCGCCAAGCAGTTCGCCACTCTTGATCATCTCAGTGACGGTCGTGCGTTCATTGGTATTGGCGCTGGTCATGCTCAAGCGGAGTTTGAACTTCTTGGTATCGATTTTCATAATCGTGGGAAAGCTCTAGATTCCGGAATACCTGAATTGGCAATGCTGCTCGAGAATGAATTTGTGAATGGCTTTGGTGCTCGTCCGCTTCCCACTCAGTCACCTCGTCCTCCAATTTGGGTCGCAGGATCTAGCCCAGCAGCTATCAAGCGCGCTGCGCGACTGGGTGATGGATGGTTACCCCAGGGCCCATCAGATGCGAGCATGATCGACATCCTCAACGAGGAATGGGCTCGTATCGGACGCAATGTGGAAAATTTCATGATTGGTCACATCACCCCCTTCTTGTACATCGGTCAGCCGACATTTGATGTGGGTGAGGCGACGTTGACCGGTTCTGCGCAATCAATCGCCGAGAGAATTCTCGCTGGTACCGCCAGTGGGGTCAATCAATTGCAGGTTCGATTCAAAGCCCAAAGCTGTCAGGAACTATGTGACCAGATTGCGGTCTTTGCCGCTGAGGTTGCTCCATTTGTCACCACTATCTAATTAACCCCCAGAATCATTACCCCTAGGAGAGAACAATGTTGTCCAACTTAGATGATTTCCCTATTCATCAGACATCTGAACCGATGCGCCATGTCGCAACGAGTGATCGCAATTTTTATGATCGTTATTACTTCAACGGATTCAATCACGACGGAACAGTGATGTTCGTCTGTGGTTTGGGTGTGTATCCAAACTTAGGGGTCATTGACGCTTATCTTTTGGTGTTCCATGAGGGTCAGCAGCGTGTGGTGCGAGCATCGGGTTCTCTTGATGCCGCCGATCGAATGAACCCAGGTGTCGGGCCACTCAGCATTGAAGTGATTGAACCTCTCAAGAAACTGCGTGTGCGTTGCACTGATAACGAATGGGGCATCACCCTTGACGCAACATGGACCGGCGCTATGCCCGCTTTTGAAGAGCCACGACATTACATTCGCGAAAACGGACGAGTGATTTTTGATACTTGTCGCTTGGCGCAAACTGGTGGTTGGGATGGATCCCTGACTGCTGGCGGCAAGACATTTGCAGTTGACTCAAAAACTTGGTGGGGGACGCGCGACCGCTCGTGGGGTGTGCGCCCGATCGGCGAAAGCGAACCTGCGGGAATTCGTGTGAGCAATCCCTTCAGTTGGTTTTGGATTTATACGCCGATTCGTTTCGAGGATCATTCGTTGATGATCATCATGCAAGAGAATCCTGATGGCAGTCGGGTTATGGAAGAAGCCACGCGCATCTGGCCCGACGGGCGCATTGAGCACTTGGGTCGCCCCGAACACGATCTTGAATATCGCGAAGGTTCGCGCTTCTCAACAGGCGGCGTGATTCGTGTTGTTGCCGATGATGGTCACGTGACAACTCTTGACATCGAACCGTTGTTGCCAGTGCATATTGGGATCGGCACTGGGTACGGCTACGACGCCGATTGGCGCCACGGAATGTGGCAGGGACCACTGAAGGTGGAGAATTTTCATCTCGACACCACAACCCCCGAAGGCGCGATGCGTTTGTTCGGCATTGTCGATAACTCGGCCAAGTTTGCTTACACCGATCGTGATGGTAAGCGCCATGAGGGTTACGGCTTGTACGAGAACATGGCAATCGGCCCGCATGAAAAGTATGGCTTCACTGACATGCTCGATGGCTTTGTGAAGAAATAGAGAGATTTCTGTGGCCCACAAGACCTACCCCCGTTCAATCCAACTCGGTGACCTCATTGAAGTCATCGCCGATGCAATTCCGAACGAACCTGCACTGATCACTAACGACGTCAAGTTCACGTTTGCCGAACTTGATGAACGCATCACTCGATTGGCGAATCACCTGCTGTCTATTGGCATCAAGCGTGGAGAGCACGTCGGTGTTCACGCACAAAATACGCACGAATGGGTTGAAGCGTTTTACGCGTGCGCCAAGATCAGTGCAGTCGCGATCAACGTCAACTATCGCTACGTGGCTGCAGAACTTCGTTATCTCTATGACAACGCCGACTGTGTTGCGGTCATTGCTGACCCCGAGTATCTGAGCGCCATCAACGATGTTCGTGATGCCTTGCCTAACCTTCGCAATGTCATAGTGATTGGCGCAGATTACGAAGCAGCATTGGCTGCGGCGTCGCCCGATCGTGATTTCCCCGGACGTACTGCTGATGACGTATACGTGTTGTACACGGGCGGAACCACCGGAATGCCCAAGGGTGTGATGTGGCGTCATGAAGACGTGATTCTTGGTGCAATGAATTCGGCGCGAGCGAATCGTCCGATTGATCGCATTGAACAGTTGGGCGAAGAAGCCGCAGCTTCGGCATTTCGTGCTCGTCTGATGTCCATTGGTCCGATGATGCATGGCGGTGGCCAGTGGATCATGGGTAATGCGATGACTGCTGGTGGTTGTTTTGTTCTTTATACAAAAAAGCGATTTGACGCACACGATGTATGGCAGCTTGTTGCCGACGGTGTCGTGACATCGGTATCAACAATCGGTGACGCGATGGCTCGCCCGCTCGCCGAGCACCTTGTTGCTGAACCACGACCGACGTATGACTTGTCAATGTTGTTCGCTATCGGAAACGGTGGCGCACCATTGTCAACTGGAGTTCGTGAACAGATTCGTGCAGCACTGCCAAACGTGGCGATTCTTGACAGCTTTGGTGCTTCCGAAACTGGTGCGACTGGTTCACGGACCGATGATGGGTCGGCAATGAGTTCTCCGAAGTTCGCAATGAATACTGACACGACGGTGATCACCGAAGACGGTCGGCGATGTGGTGTTGGCGAAGTGGGTAAGTTGGCACGTAGTGGAAACATTCCGTTGGGATATTTCAAAGACCCGGTCAAGACCGCCGAAACTTTCCGCACATTTGATGGCAAACGCTGGGTAATCCCAGGTGACTTTGCTCAGATTGAAGACGATGGTCAGATCACATTGCTTGGTCGTGGCTCGGTTTGTATTAACTCGGGCGGAGAAAAGATTTATCCTGAAGAAGTTGAATCAGCACTCAAGCAACATCCCGCAGTGTTCGACGCCGTTGTCATTGGTACGCCAAACGAGCGTTGGGGCGAGCAGGTCACAGCATTAGTTCAACTGCGTGCCGGTACGGCTCCGACAATTGAAGAAATCATTACGTTCTCGCGAACGCTCGTCGCCGACTACAAGAGTCCAAAAGCTGTCTTCTTTGTTCCAGTCGTCGAGCGCACACCAGTCGGTAAAGCCGACTATCAGTGGGCCAAGGTCACCGCTATCGCATCGCTCAGCTAGCCGCGAGTACGACCCCACTCACCAGCATCGCGGCCTAATTTTTCCAAACGGCGCGTCACCGATAACGGCGCGCCAATATCGCCGCCAGAACGAATGGTTCGGACCTGTTCACCATTTTCATCCCAGATGTGGCAGGTGTTTAAGTTCGACTTGAATCCCATTTCGCGTTGCTCGGGTGACATCTCGGGCCGAGCGGCTCCGGTTTCGAAGGCTTCGGACATCTTGATGACGCGCATACTCCAACCACATTGAATCGCTACTGGTCCCATCGCTTGCAACAGAGCGGTTGTGTGGGTGCATCCACGTGGTCCACCGAACAATTCACGAACCTTATGGGTGAAACCTCGGGCAATCGAGAGACCGACTAACTCTCGGTACTTGATTGCAATTCCAGGGCATTCTTTGTGCGGGAACTCTTTGAGTTCTGCAGTTGCATCAAGTATTTCCATCATTGGATACGAGACGCGTAGTTGTACCACCATGTGATGGATCGTGAGTGGCTCTAGGTCACCATGGACATACATGCCGGCAGGCTTGTCATCCCGCACCGCTCCCCACAACAAAATTTCTCCGTCGTTGACCTTAAAAGCGCGAACCTCATAGTTGCGAGTGTGAATGGGAACTAGGTCTGGATTGTCGGGAAGAATTGGGTTCGGATTGGGATTGGGTTGGGTCACTTTTTCCTCAAGAGTTCACGAGCATGTTGCCCAAGCGGGCCAAACTTGGCTGGGTTGAACCCAACTGAAGTTCCAACTGCTTGTGGAGTAAGAAATAGCGATGTAGCGGGTAATCCCGATCCACGCCGACACCACCGTGCACGTGATGAGCACCATGCATGATGCGCCATCCACCTTCGGCGGCCCAGAACTTGGCTGAGAGCAATGCTGCATCGGCGTCAAGACCCTCGCTGAGGCGCCACGCTGCGTGCCATGCCGTCAAACGTACGCCTTCGGTGTCAATGTATGCATCACCGGTGCGCTGGCTGACAGCCTGGAAGGAGGCAATCGCTTTTTCGAATTGGAAGCGGCCCTTGGCGTATTCGGCCATCAATGCCAACGCCGATTGGCAGGCACCTGAGGTCAATAAGCAGGCAGCGGAAATTCCGCGATTGACAAGATCGTGTACAGCCGCAGAAGTGCCCAAGCATTTTGCCGTTGCGCCGTTGAATTGAACAAGAGCATCGGGAACTCCCGAGGTTGTGTCTTGGCGTGTGATCGTCACATTCGGATCCGATGCCTCGACGCAATACAACCCATCAGCCGCCGTCACAACGAAGCGCTTGGCGAGCAGGCCGTGGGGTACGCACACCTTGGTTCCGGTGATTTTTCCGTCAACAACTTTGGTGGCAGGATGAAAAGCATCACCGACTTGCTCATGAATTGCCGCGGTCACGATGACGTCGCCGTTAGCCACACCGTCAAGTAAGTCTGGGTATGCGACGAGTGAATTGGCAGCTAGGCCCATCACGGCGAAGGCTGGCACGGGCGCAGCCACTCGGCCGATTTCTTCAAGGACGACGGAGATCTCAATCATGCCGAGACCTGCACCGCCCACAGATTCTGGTAAGCCGATACCAACTAAGCCTGCATCGCCGAGTGTTCGCCATAAGGCGAGATCGGTACCGCTTTCGGTAGTCGAAATATTCTTCAGGTGTTCAGTTGTACAAACGTCGGTCAAAATTTGACGAGCCAATGAGCGCAGTTCGTCTTGGTCAGAGGTGAGTGAAAAATCCATTATCGAGCCGCCCGTGGGAATCCTAGAGAGAACATAGTGATGAGGTCGCGTTGCATTTCGTTTGTTCCGCCACCGAAGGTGAGGATGAGCATGCCGCGGTACATGCTCTCAAGTCGTGCTCGGATGACTGCACCGGGAGTCCCTTGAGTCAGGTAACCAACCGGTCCGAGGATTTCAAAGAGCAAGCGGAATGCTTCAAGGTAAAACTCGGTGCCGTACACCTTGATGGAGGAGCAATGTCCAATATCAAGTTTCCCTTGCGTGGCTTCCCATGCGGACTGCCAGTTCATCAGACGTAACACATCAAGTTTTGCGTGAACGCGAGCCAGGTTCATTTGAACCCACTCTTGATCGGCAACTCGACGACCGTCGGGCAGAAGGGTTGTCTTGGCGTATTCCAATGTGTCGGCAAGAGCGCGATCAATCACGCCCGTTGAGCACAGGGTCACGCGTTCGTGGTTCAGTTGGTTGGTGATCAAGGTCCAACCTTTGTTTTCTCCACCGACACAGTTTTCAACTGGGATCCGCACCTCATCAAGGAACATTGCGTTGATGTCATGC
>WLTJ01000123.1 GCA_009705435.1 Actinomycetota bacterium
ACGCGCTCAACACCATCAAGCGTGGTGATTTTTTCACCCTCGGCGGCTAAACGAATCTTGAATCCTCCACCACCGAGTGTTTCGAAATCGTAGGCATGATTCGGCTGATTGGTTTCTAACATCACATAGTTGGAAACATCAACAACATTGTTGATTGAGCGCATGCCAGCTGCTGCTAGGCGACTGACCATCCAGTCAGGCGATTGCGTGATCCGAATGCCACTGATGATGATTGTGGTGAACCGCGCACAACGATCGCCTGCGACGATTTCTACTGGTGCACTTCGACTGTCTCCGGTGACAGCCAAAGTTGGTACAGATTGAATAAACGGCACTTTGAAACGAGCTGCTAAGTCACGAGCCACTCCAACATGCCCATAAGCATCGGGACGATTGCGCAACACATCAATGTCGTACACAATCTCTTCTGCAAGACCGAGTGCTTGAGCATATGGAATGCCAAGCGGTGTGGCTGGATCCATGATGAGAATTCCACCGTGATCATCTCCGAGACCAAGTTCGCGAGCCGAGCAACACATACCTTCGCTCGGAATACCAACAATGGGTTTGGTTTCGATCAAACGACCGTCGAGCATCGTCGTGCCAGGCGTTGCCCACGGGATGATGTCGCCGGCTTGCATGTTAAAGGCCCCACACCACACGTGGTGTTCGGTGCCATCACCATTATCAAGAAAGACGCGATGTACTTTGGCGGCATCGGGATGTCGTTCAGTTTTAATAACACGCGCGGTGATCACGCCCGCCACAGTTGCGCCAACTTTTTCAACACCTTCAACAGCAAGACCGATATCTGATAACGCAAATGAAATTGCTTCAGTGTCATCGGGAAGAGCCGCTAGATCACGCAACCAAGAGTGGACAATCTTCATCGTTATCTCTCAGAACTGCTCAATGAATCGAATGTCATTGGTATACATCTCTCGAACATCGCCCACACCATGTCGTTCCTTAGCCATGCGATCAATGCCGAAGCCGAAAGCGAAACCGCTCCATTCCTCGGGGTCAAGTCCACCAGCGCGCAAAACATTGGGGTGCACCATGCCGCAACCTCCGAGTTCAAGCCAATCACCCTTTGGAGTTCGGATATCAAACTCGGCAGAGGGCTCAGTGAAAGGGAAATAACTTGGGCGCAGACGACTCGTGAATCCGGCTCCGAAGAAAGCCTGAGTAAAGGCTTCGATCGTTCCCGCTAGATCAGCCAGGGTGATCCCACGGTCGATGACGAGGCCTTCGATCTGATGAAAGACCGCGAGATGTGTGGCATCAGTTGTTTCATTACGAAAAACACGACCAGGCATAACCATGTAGATCGGGGGTGCCACATTTTGCATGACGCGAATTTGTACTGGCGACGTGTGCGTACGAAGAACCGTGCTCCCAGGTTGACCATGATCGACGTAGAAAGTGTCATGCATACTGCGCGCTGGATGCGATGGCGGCATATTTAAGGCCTCAAAGTTATACCAATCGGTTTCCACCTCGGGTCCTTCGGCAACTTGGAATCCAAGACCAACAAAGACATCTTCCAGTCTCTGCCACGCCTGAGTGACGATATGAGATTTACCCCGACCGGGAGCAGCAAAATGCTCAGTGAGATCGAGAGCCTCAGCAGATAACTGGACATTTCGCTCAGCGCGACCGAGTAACGCCCGACGTTGCGCAAGTGTGACTTCAACAGCAGACATCGCTTCGTTGAGGGCTTGCCCGGCCGCTTTTTTCTCATCCACTGTGGCCAATTTGCCGAGGCCATTCTTCAGCAGAGCGAGCGGACCCTTCTTACCCAAAAGTTCGGTATCAAGTTGACGCAACTCTTCAATGGTTGCGGCATTCGCAATACTCTGCTCAGCGGCAGCACGGGCGGCATTGATGTCAACAATCATGGCAAGACCACCGTACCCGAGGCTGCCCTACGCTGACGAGCAACTTCAAAACACAACACGGTGGCGGCCATAGCCACATTTAAACTCTCCCCTGCACCCGATTGGGGAATCGTCACCCATTCGTCAACCGCCGAGGCATCTGCAAGCCCATGTGCCTCATTCCCGAGCACCACGGCAACTCTGCGTGTCCAGTCGAATGAGGTGTATTCACTACCGAGATGCGATGAGGTACCCACACAGATCAGGCCCGCACGCGCCACATCTTCAAGCGAGACCCTCTCCAGGATCGGCAAGCGAAAAATGCTGCCCGCGGACGAGCGCACCACTTTCGGGTTACTCGGATCTACTGAACCCGATGTCACAACACACGCATCGGCACCAGCGCCTTCTGCAGAGCGCAACATTGTTCCGAGATTGCCAGGATCAGATACACCATCGGCGACGATCACGAAAGAAGCTGACGTCAATATGTCTGCGTTGGCAAATTGACGAGTGACAATGGCGAGAATTGGTTGCGGAGTCTCGGTCGTGGCAACCTTCTCCATCACTCCATCAGCTAAAAAGTTGACGGTCCCGGCACCGTCGATCGGACTGGCCCCAGGTGTCAAGAACTGTGCTTCAACATGCCAGCCGGCGCGCACTGCTTCTGTAATCAAAATCGCACCTTCGACAATGAAGGCACCTTCCTCGTCACGCGAACTGCGACGCCCCGCAAGGCGCCGCAGTCGTTGAACACTTGGATTGCTGAGAACCAGTTCGTGGTTCAGGAGATCTCGCTCAGGCGAGTGCCGCCTTGGCCGCCTCGCAGAGGTGGCCGAATGCAGCAAGGTCGGTGACAGCCAGATCAGACAAGATCTTGCGGTCGACTTCGATACCAGCCTTATTCAACCCATCAATGAAGCGGCTATAGCTCATGTCATGAAGACGGCAGGCCGCGTTGATGCGTTGAATCCACAAACGGCGGAACTCGCCTTTCTTGGCTCGACGGTCGCGGAATGCATACTGACCCGAACGCATGACCTGCTCATTGGCAGCACGCACGGAACGACTTTTATTACCGTAATAACCTTTGGCACGTTCTAGCGTCTGTTTACGACGCTTCTTCGAACCGACTGCACGCTTAACTCTGGCCATCGGATTTCCCTTCTCTCGTTCTTATCTTGTGACGTATGTGGTTGGGGGTAAAACTCAGCGCAGGCCGAGTAGACGCTTGATCTTCTTGATATCACCTGAGTGCACATCAACCATGCCGTCGAGACGGCGGGTACGAGTGGACGGCTTCTTTTCGAACAAGTGCTGACGGTTCTGCTGCAGACGACGAATTTTGCCGGTGCCGGTCTTCTTGAACCGCTTGGCGGCTGTTTTGCTGGTCTTCATCTTTGGCATGACTGGTGTCCTTTAATCAAGGGTGTTCGGAAATTTATTCTTCGGAGACTGCTGGAGTTTCTATAACTTCGATGGGTGCTGTTTCCAGTGCAGTTTCGATCTCAACAGCTGGATTGACATCCACTTCCGATTCAACGGCAGTTGCTGCTTTTTCTTTCTTCACTGGTTTTTTGTCAGGAACGAGAACCATTGTCATGCTGCGTCCTTCAAGCCGAGCTTGTGTTTCCACTTTGCCGACGCTCAAAATCTTTTCAATGACTTCATCAAGAATTTTGCTCCCCAACTCTGGGTGAGCCATTTCTCGGCCACGAAACTGGAGTGACACCTTGACCTTGTGGCCTTCGGCGAGGAATCCCTGTACGTGACGCACCTTGGTGTCGAAGTCGCCGCGCCCAATCTTGGGTCGGAATTTGACTTCTTTAACGGTGACATGAGCCGTCTTCTTGCGTGCTTCGCGCGCTCGTTGGGACTCTTCATACCGAAACTTGCCATAATCCATGATGCGGCAGACCGGCGGGTTGGCGAGAGGTGCGACTTCAACGAGGTCAAGGTCAATCTCTCGAGCGAGGGCCAAGGCGTCTGGGACGGTCTTGATTCCTAATTGCGCTCCATCGGGTCCGATCACCCTCACTTCACGAGCGCGGATGCGTTCGTTATAGCGAGGTTCGGCTATTGGCGGTGCTATGGCTGTTCACTTCTGTGCAAAGGGCTAACCTCCCGGAGTTACGGATACATGGCGACGCGAAGTCGACACGGGTTAGCCGCTGTCGCGGCCTTCTCGCAATGACCTGAACGCACGTTCCGATTGCTCGGAGATGGTCAGGTGGGGGCAACAACCCCACTTCGCCTCAGTTGTGAGAGATAGCGTAGCCGCCCGAGGCCCAAAAACGGTCATAGTCCCCGAAACACCCATAGGAAGATCCCATGAATAGCGCCCCCAACGAAGACAACATCGAGCCAGAAGTGGCCGAATCCCTTGAAGCCGTCGCCGAGGCCCGACAACGCTTAGCTGAAGTGCCCGCCGAGATGGTCATTTCGAACCATGCCATGGGTCTCTACGAACTGGCCGCTATCCATCTCACCAGCAGTCCCCCTGATCTTATTGAATCAGCACTGGCGATCGATGCCCTGGCCTGCCTCGTCGAAGGTCTGCAGGAGCGTCTCGGTGAAAACTTTGAAGTCCTCAAAGATGCCTTGGCGAATATCCGACTCGCCTTTGTGCAGGTCAAGAATTCTCTGTAGTTCGGCGCGCTCGTCCGTTGCTGACCGTCACTCCCTCAGCAAGAAGTAAACGTTGTTGTTCAACTTCAAGTCCTGGCACTAAACGTCCCTGCGAATTGACGACCCTCCACCAAGCAAGATCCAACTCTTCGGCATACTTCGCCAAGACGCGACCCACAAAACGCGCCTGTTTGGGATAGCCCGCGTCGCTAGCCACCTCACCATAGGAAACAACTTTGCCACTCGGCAGTGACATCAAAACCGCAACAATGTCTTGAGTGCGACGGTCGTCAGGCAGGACGAATTGCACTGGCTTCGTTTCGACTGAACTTCGTCAGCAATTCAAAATTCACAGAGGTCCCGACATTTATTGCTCGCGAGCCGTCTGCAATTTCCGCGCAATGAAACATCACAATCACGCCATCACTAGATGTGATCTGACCAAGACCAACATGGGCATCAAACGATGTCACAGTGCCGCTTAACATGACAAGTAATCAGGCCACGATCTTGGAAATCGGCATTTCTAAAAGATCTGAAGCGCCGGCATCCTTGAGAGCAGGGATGAGAGTGTTAATCGTGCGCTTTTCTACGACTGATTCAACAGCAAATCCCCCACTGGCGAGTTCGCTGATTGTCGGCGATTTGGCAGATGGCAAGACATTGAGAACCCTCTGCAAATCATCAGTACCAACATTGAGCTTGACCAACACCTTGCCGCGCGCATCGAGAGTGCCTAACAACAAGGTCATCAACTGGTTCATCGCGTGACGCTTCTCGGGGTCAGCGAATGCTTGCTGATTAGCAATCATCTCGGTGTAACTCACCAGCATCGTGTCAATCACGCGCAGACCTGCGGCGCGTAACGCTCGTCCCGTTTCCGTAATGTCAACAATGCAGTCTGCGATATCGGGGATCTTTGCTTCAGAGGCACCATAGGACAAACGGATATCTGCTTGAATGCCGCGCTCGGCGAAATAACGCTCAGTCAGACTTGGGTATTCTGAACTGACGCGCACACCATGTGGCAGATCAGCCACACTTTGAGCGGCGCTGTCTTGAGCCACAGCGACAACAACTTTGACGGGGTCGGAAGTTGCTTTGGAATACTTCAATTCACCAAGGCTGTGCACGTTGCTCTGCGTTTCTTCAACCCAATCGCGCCCAG
>WLTJ01000124.1 GCA_009705435.1 Actinomycetota bacterium
AACTTGCCGCTGGCATTCACAGGTGAACCATGCGTCAAGTGACCACCATGATCAAGGCTGAGTCCAAGAACTGTGTCACCAGGATTCAACAACGCTTGATACACACACATGTTGGCGTTAGCCCCCGAGTGCGGCTGCACATTGGCATGTTCTGCGCCAAATAAAGCTTTCACGCGCTCAATAGCCAGCGCCTCAATGGAGTCCACGATCTGGTTTCCACCGTAATAACGCTTGCCCGGATATCCCTCGCTGTACTTATTCGTCAACACACTGCCCACCGCGCGCATCACTGCCGGCGAAGTGAAGTTCTCGCTCGCAATGAGTTGCAAGCCAGTGATCTGACGATCAAACTCGTCGTTGATGAGGGCTTCAACCTCAAGGTCAGGATCGGTATCAGATGGGAAAGGCATCAGTTCTCTCGTTGTTCAGTGATGGATGTGGAAAAGAGTTTTAGAAATCGTTTTCAAGTTCACTCAACATTGCCACTCGGCGAGCGTGACGACCGCCTTCAAAGGCGGTGTTTATGAACGATGTGACAATTTCCTCAGCCAAGCCGATACCCACCACACGAGCACCGATTGACAGGACATTGGCATCGTTGTGTTGACGGGCCATGCGAGCCGTGTACAAGTCATTACATAATGCGGCACGAACTCCACGAACTTTGTTGGCAGCCAACTGCTCGCCTTGACCGCTTCCGCCCATGACGATGCCAAAATCTGCGTGCCCATCGCGGACCGTGCGACCGACACCGGCACAGATCGGTGGGTAATCGCAACTCTCCGTTGAGTGCGTGCCCTGATCGTCGACGGTGTGCCCGGCGGCCACGAGGAATGCAACTAAGTGTTGCTTGAGGTCGTAGCCAGCATGATCCGACCCAATGGCGATGCGCAAGGACTTTCCAGACATAAGAGTCATCTTAGGTTTAGATAGGTTGCAATGATGAGTTTGGACCCCCGTACCCCGGTGATCGTTGGCGTAGGTCAGCAATTACAACGAATTGACAATCCTCTTGAGGCCCTCACCCCCGTCGCGTTTATCGCCAACGCCATCCGTGAGGCCAGCAAGGACGCTGGGTTATCGGCAGTTCCCAACGTGGACTCGCTGCGCGTCATCAGTTTCTTGTCCTGGCGTTATCGCGACCCAGCACGCTTTATCGCTGCAGAACTCGGCATCACCACCGCCGAAACTGTGGCCTCATCCATGGGTGGAAACAGCACCCAGTCAATGGTCAACGCCACAGCCCTGGATATTCAGTCGGGCACCTGCGACATTGTCATCCTGTGTGGCGGTGAGACTTCTCGCACCCGCAAGCGCGCCCGCGCCGCCGACATTGAATTGCCGTGGCCGATCGTTGATGAGGACGTCAAGCCAGATCGAATCATGGGTGAAGAGTTGGTGATGAATCACGAGTACGAGTTATCGCGGCGAATCGTGGCTCCTATTCAGATCTATCCAATTTTTGAGTCTGCAATACGCGCTCAGTCGGGACGCACCTTTGACGAGCACAACCAACACCTCGGAAAGCTATGGTCGAACTTCAGCAAAGTTGCCGAACAAAACCCGTATGCATGGATTCGCAAATCTCTCACTCCCCAAGAAGTAATTACAACTGGTCCACACAACCGCATGATCGGCGCGCCTTACACCAAAGTGATGAACTCAAATAACGATGTTGATCAATCAGCAGCGATCATTATGTGTTCAGTCGCCACTGCACAACGTTTGGGAATCTCTCGCGACAAGTGGGTCTTCCCCATTGCTGGAACAGATTGTCACGAACATAAATATGTGTCTGAGCGCGACACCTTTGCCGATACTCCTGCGATCAAACTTGGTGGCAAAATAGTTCTTGATTTAGCTGAGGCATCAATCAAAGACATCGACATCATCGATTTGTATTCGTGTTTCCCCTCGGCAGTTCAACTCGGTGCCGCTTCACTCGGATTGTCCACAGATCAACAACTGACGCGCACTGGTGGTTTGTCATTCGCTGGCGGACCATGGAATAACTATGTGATGCACGCCATCGCAACTGTGGTCGGAGAACTTCGCTCTCGCCCCGGTGAAAAGGGTTTGATTTGGGCCAACGGTGGATACACCACGAAACATGCTTTCGGCGTGTACTCCACGAACCCACCCACCAGCGGTTTCAAACACGCCTATCCGCAAGATCAAGTTGACTCGTTGCCACGCCGCACAGTGGTCGATGTTGGAAGATCACAAGGACCCGTCACTATTGAGGCCTACACGGTGATGCATGGCCGCGAAGGTAATCCAGAGCGCACTATTGCTGCCTGCTTGTTACCAGGAGGAGAACGCGCCTGGGGAATCAGCGACGACAGTGACGTGACGACAGCGATGTGTACTGGCGAATGGGTTGGTCGAGCAGCCAAACTTGACGGCAGTGGAACATTGCTTGTGTCGTAGGATCAACACATGCCTGAAACAATTCCATCAATCATTTTAGATTGCGATCCTGGTCATGACGACGCGCTAGCAATCGTGGTCGCTGCGCGTCATACGAATCTCCTTGGTATCACCACAGTTTCAGGCAACGCACCTATTGAATCCACGACGTATAACGCATTGGTAATGAAAGACTTATTAGGTCTCGATGTGCCCGTACATAGAGGCGCGATGTGCCCTCTTGTTGCCGAACCACAATATGCAACGTATGTTCACGGCGAAAGTGGTTTAGATGGCACAGATTTACCAGCGCCGACAAGCACGATTGATAGTGAAAATGCAGTTGAGTACATCATTGACACTTGTCGTGCCACCGAAGGTATCTGGCTTGTGCCGACTGGTCCATTGACAAATATCGCCATGGTGCTGCGCCTAGCCCCCGATGTAGGTCATCGCATAGCTGGCATCTCGTTAATGGGTGGCGGAACATTCGGCAACCGCACCACATCAGCAGAGTTCAATATCTGGGTTGATCCTGAAGCCGCTGACATCGTGTACAAATACGGCGGTCCGTTGATCATGGCTGGCCTTCATGTGACTCATCAGTTCCGTGCCACACAACCTCGTATCGATGCCGTCAAAGCAATGCCCGGCCAACTCGCCAGTGTGCTCGGTGACTTGATGCAGTTCTTTACCAATATGTATATGAGTCGACATCACGGCATGGATGGCGGAGCAGTTCACGACCCGTTGGCAATTTTGGTTCTGACTCACCCACATCTATTCACTCGCAAAAACGCACACGTCGTGATTGAGTTAACGGGTACTCACACTCGAGGTATGACAGTGATTGACGAACGAGATCTGCGCGAGGTCAAAGATGGCAATTGTGATGTGCTGATGACCGTCAATGCCCAAGAAGCCTTTGATGTCATGACCGAGGCCATCAAATATTTCAGCCACTAGAACTTATTGCCCGCGGAGCGTTGACGGACAAGTGTCCTAGATGACCTAAAGTCGCAGTATGCGTGCTGCCGTAATGCGAGATTGGTCCCTGCGAGTTGATGACATCGCCGAACCCGTTGCGGGGGCCGGTCAAGTCCTCACCCAAGTTTTAGCCTGCGGTATTTGTGGAAGCGATTTACACATGCTCGTGCACGGCGAAGAAAGTCGGCGACTATCGGCCGAGATGTCAGCAGATCAACCGCCGAGTGCTCTCAGTCCGATCATGTTTGAGCCACACATTGACACCGTCATGGGTCACGAATTCTGTTGCGAAGTTCTTGATCTGGGTCCCGGCGTCTCTAATCTCAAACAGGGCGACATCATCGTGAGTTTTCCGGTCACCTTTGACGAACAAGGTGTGCACGGTGTCGGCTTCAGCAATAAATATCCGGGTGGATATTCACAGCGACTCGTTGTCAACGAAATGATGAGCATCAAAGTTCCCAACGGATTATTACCCGAACTTGCGGCGCTCACCGAGCCCTTAGCCGTTGGCGTACATGCAGTGGAGAAGAGTCGCATTGCTCAAGGCGATGCTGCTTTGATCATCGGGCTTGGACCAGTCGGCTTGGCCTGCATTGCCGAACTCAAGATGCGTGGTATCGGTCCGATCATTGGTGCCGATTTCTCACCACGTCGTCGAGCTTTAGCGGAGCACTTGGGCGCCGACGTTGTTGTTGATCCGCGTGAGGTTCCAGGTATTGAGGCATGGCGTAAAATTGATGGGCAAAAGCCATTAGTAGTTTTTGAGGCAGTGGGCGTTCCTGGGATGATCGAACAAACAATGCGTATGGCTCCCAAGGATGCGCGCATTTTGATTGTTGGTGCCTGCATGCAAGAAGACCGCATTCACCCCATGCTGGGTATCGGTAAAGAACTCTCACTGCAGTTTGTCCTCGGCTACTCCCCCGCTGAATTCGGCAGTGCACTGAGCGCCATCGCCGAAGGCAAGGTTGATCTCTCACCCTTGATTACTGGTCGCGTCAGTATCGACGATGTCCCGCAAGCATTTAAAGATCTCGGGAACCCCGAGGAGCACGCGAAAATTCTCGTCACGCCATGAACACGACAGCAAGCACCGATACATATCCCCGTCAGTATTCGCGCACCCAACGATTATCGCTTGGCGAACCGCGAAACATCACCATTTCACCCGACGGTCAGAGCGTTCTTTTCCTCCGCAGTCGTTCGGGCAGTGATCCAGTCAATTGCCTCTGGCACCTTGATGTTGAAAGCAAAAAAGAAACGCTCATTGCAGATCCGCTGATCATGATCGCTGGCTCTGATGATCAAGACTTGCCACCTGCCGAAAAAGCCCGACGTGAAAGATTGCGTGAAGGAGCCGGTGGCATCACCGCATATTCAACGGACGCCCAGGCCCAACGATTTACTTGTTCCTTAGGTGGCCGACTTTTCATTGGTGAAACGAGCGGCCCGCTGACACGCGAAATCACCACCACATCTTTAGTTTTTGATCCTCGCCTCTCGCCCGATGGCTCAATGATCGGTTTCGTTTCCGCAGCAAGTCTTCATGTCATCACTGCACAAGGGCAAACGCAGTTGTCAATTGATCCGGCCGATATGGGCGAGTCAGAAACGGTGACCTGGGGTTCGGCTGACTTCATCGCTGCTGAAGAAATGGGTCGCTATCGCGGATTCTGGTGGTCCCCCGATTCGCAACATCTTGCGGTCTGTCGTGTCGAAAACTCGCCCGTTCAAACTTGGCACATCGCCGACCCCGCCCATCCTGAACGCACTCCGCAGGTGATGCGGTATCCCGCCGCAGGAACTGATAACGCTCTCGTGACCTTGGCTGTGTTCTCGCATGATGGCGCAACCCGCACGGACATCACATGGGACAACACGGTGTTTCCATATCTGGCCGATGTCACATGGACGAGTCCAACGCGTTTGCTGATCGCCGTTCAAAGTCGCGACCAAAAAGATCTTGTGGTCTACGAAGTCAATGCCTCAAGTGGAGCCATCAACGAACTCTGCCGTGAACATCACGATCGATGGGTTGATCTCGTCTCTGGCGCACCCACCATGTTGGATGATGAACAGTTGGTGATGGTTCTCGATCGTCAAGGCAGCAAGCGATTGCTCCTTGATGGCGTAGCGCTCACCCCCGCCTCATTAAATGTTCGCAGTGTCATCTCTGCCGTTGATGCTGACATCATCTTTATGGCCAATGAGATAGAACACCCAGAATCAGTTTCTGCGTGGCGCTGGAAT
>WLTJ01000125.1 GCA_009705435.1 Actinomycetota bacterium
GACGAGCAGCCGCACTATCGGGCCGACCAGACAACATGCGCGCAATCTCATCAACTCTGTGCGATCCAGCCACCGGACTGGCACTGGCGATAGTGACCTCCTGACCCGATCGAGTCACGACTTCCTTGCTCACTGCAACTTGCTGGTCGGCTACTGCTGCCACCTGAGCAAGGTGAGTGACGACAAAGATCTGATGCATTTTTGCCAAACGCGCCAAACTGGCAGCCATTGAATTGGCCGCCGCTCCACCGATTCCAGCGTCCACTTCATCAAAAACGAGAACGGGTGGACCTTGAGTGAGGACCAATCGAATCGCCAACATGGTGCGCGCCAATTCGCCGCCCGAGGCAATCTTGCTGAGCGGAGCGGGCGGTGTCCCAGGGTTTGCGGTCAACATCATCAGCACCTCGTCGGCGGGGTCGTCACCGGTGACCGTTATCTCCACCACTGCTCGTTCCATGGCGAGACCCCCAAGATGTGAGGTAATTGCCTTGCCGAGAGCAGGGGCTGCCGCTTGACGTACTTTGGCCACGGTTTTTGCGGCGCTGCGCTCGTTTCGAGCCACGGTCAGGCGCTGCTTCTCTAGTGCCTCGACTCTCACTTCAAATGACTCCAACTCTTCAAGGCGGGCCCGGGACTCATCTAGGTAGGCAAGGACATCGGTCAGCGATTCGCCGTACTTACGCCGCAATTCACGCAGGCTTTGGCGTCTCTCGCGGACTTCGCTCAGACGCTCGGGATCGTCCTCACAGGCCTCCCCGATATGACGAATGCGCCCACTGGCATCGGCGATTTCGGCGATGAGGTCCCTCAGATGCATGACCTCGGCCTCAAACGGAGCCCTGTGTTGTAACGCTGCGATGGCACTCCCCAGCAGATCAAGCGCGCCACCATCTTCATTAATCGCCTCGACACTGGCTTGGGCGGCGTGACGATGAGCAGTCGCATCTGCCAAAACATCTTCTTCGATCTCCAGGCTCGTCTCTTCGGCGGGATCGCTGACGCCAGCACCGAGAATCTCTTCAACTTGGAATCGCAGGAGATCGATTTCACGAGCGCGAACCCGGGTGTCTCCACCGAGGGCAGCTAAAGATGCATCAATTTCGGTGAGTCGGGCTCGGGCTTCACGCAAAGGCTGAAGATCGGTATGCGCGAATTCGTCCAAGGCCGCCCTTTGCACAGAAGCAGAGAGCAGACTTTGGTGAGTATGTTGCCCATGGAGATCAACCAGTTTTTGCCCAAGTTCAGCCAATTGAGTGACAGTCGCCAGACGACCATTGACATAAGCGCGTGAACGGCCATCGGCTGGGACGACTCGACATAACACCACTTCTTCGTCACCTGTGACGAAACGACCTTCAACGCGAGTCTCGAGCGCTCCCGTACGAATCCGACCAGTATCGGCGCGACCGCCAACCAAGAGACTGATCGCTTCCACCAGCATCGTTTTTCCAGCGCCAGTTTCGCCAGTGAAAACCGTCAGACCCGCGCCAAAGACCAGATCAAGTCGATCGATAATCCCAAGATCTTCGATATGTAGTTCAAGCAACATAGATGTCCCGCAACCTAGTTCAGCGGTCTGACAAACCAAATTTTGATTTAAGAATCTGATGGAAACGCTGGGGTTTCATCCGCACAAACAACGCAGGCTGCGATGATGCGGCACAACTGATCGACTCGCCAGCATGCAGAATCTGCACTTCTTGACCGTCAACGGCCAATCCCACGGGTCGAGGTCCAACAACTTCAATGCGCACGACTTCGCGAGGTCCCAAAACTAACGAACGATCAAACAACATATGGGGAGCCAAAGGCGTGAGCAGCAAGGCTTCCAATGTCGGCGAGACGACCGGGCCACGAGCTGACAGCGAATAAGCCGTGGACCCCGTGGGAGTTGCCACTAATAAACCATCGGCTTGAAAGGTGGTGAACGCAACCCCATCGATGCTCACCGCTAACCGTACGGTTTGACCAGTGTGCATCTTTTCAATCGACGCCTCATTGAGTGCCCGCCAGACAACGGGCGCACCATCTTGATTACTACCCGTGACATCAAGCACGAGACGCTTTTCAATCTCATAATCGCCCGCACAAAATCTCTCCAACGAGGTCAGCATCTGCTCGGGTTCTACTTCGGCCAAATAGCCCAAGTGACCAACATTGATTCCAAGGACGGGGACCTGCGCCCCATTCAACATTGTCACGCACCGCAACATGGTGCCATCACCGCCGACACTCAGCACCAGATCGGCACCAGGCGTAGGATCGTCGAGAATTGTGACGTCAGCAAGACCTAAAGCGTCGGCGTCATCGGGACAAGCAAGTGCTTGGTGATCGTGGGCGAGTAACCATTCGACAGCACGCCGCGCCACCATTGAGGCCTCGGGACGCTCAGAATGACCGACGATCACGACCTTGAGGTGGGTTGAGGCGTGACTAGTCATGCTGACATCTTCGCACGCACGGTGGCATGTAACAGGAACTCTTTATTGCCCTCAGCCCCAGTTAAGGGCGAAAGCATCACCCCGTGAACCTGCGCCCCAGCCTGTTCACATGATTCTCGAACGGCCAAACACGCCGCTTCGTGCAAATCTGGATCAGAAATGATTCCCCGACCCTTGGAAACCTCGCGCCGACCGACCTCAAATTGTGGCTTTACCAATAACACCAAGTCACTCCCTGTTTCACATACGCCCACCAAAGCAGACACAACAAGTGTGAGCGAAATGAAAGACAAATCGGCGACGACGCAGGACACTCGACCACCGATGTCATCGGCGGTCATGTCGCGCACGTTGAAACGCTCGAACACCGTGACACGCTCATCGTCGCGGATCTTGGGATGTAACTGCCCGTGCCCCACATCAAGAGCGACCACATGGCCAGCTCCACGTTGCAATAAGCAGTCACTAAAGCCACCCGTTGAAGCCCCAGCGTCCAAGACTCGACGACCAGTGACATCAATGCCATACGCCTCAAGCGCGCCGTCAAGTTTTTCTCCACCACGACTCACGAAACGCGCCGGTGGTCCACTCACCAGAAGGGCATCGCTGGGATCCACTTGATGAGCGACCTTTGAGGCCACGGCACCATTGACTAAAACTCTGCCAGATTCAATCAGTTCTGCGGCTTCTCTACGACTCACGACTAACTGTCGTCGCACAAGTTCGGCATCGAGTCGTTGACGACGCGACATGATTATCTAGTCGGGGCCTTCTTGGCGGGTGCTTTCTTCGCTGCGACTTTCTTCGTAGCGACCTTCTTCACTGGCGCTTTTTTCGCAGCGGCTTTCTTTACTGGCGTTTTTTTCGCAGGTGCAGCCCCCGACAGTTGTTCAATCTCTTTTTCTAACATTGCAAGTCGGGTATTCACCTCGCCTAATTGTTTTGCAACTTCTCGCTCTACAGCCGCCGAGAAATACTGAGAGGATTTACTCTTCGCTTGCATCATCTCGCTGACGATTTTTTCGGCCTGGCGACGACCCTGATCACCGACCTTGCTCATCTCCTTGACGAGTTTTTCCGTGGCTTGAGGAGTCATGGGTGACATGGACTCAATCAGCTTTTTTATTGACTCCATCGTGCTGGGTTTCTTTGCCATGCCCTCAGCGTACTCATTGTCTCGCAAAGCTGAGATTCGTAGTCAGTGACTTTTACAGCACTTCGTCGGCAACTGCTGATAGATCGGCAACATCAAAGTCAAGAGTAACCCCAGCAAAGAATTCGCTATTGGTCGCTGGTGACATTGACGCAAGGGTGACCCCCGATCGCACCAAAGCAAAACGGCAGCCCAGAGTCTGCGCAAATTTGCCGTCGGTTGAGGGTCGATCACCGACCATAATGGCTGACTGATCAACATTGCTGAGAAGTTCGGTGACAACATCGGCCATGGCCTGATGTGGCTTACCAGCGATCATCGGTTGCGCACCCGATGCAGTAGCAATGGCCGCGAGAATGCTTCCACCGCCCGGAATGGGGCCACTCGGCGTCGGGTAAGTGGCATCGTCATTGGTGCCAATGAGAAGCGCCCCGCGACTAATTGCCAAAGACGCGCGGCGCATGACCTCGTAATCAAACCAGCGATGAAAGCCGACCATCACGATGTCAATGCCGTGCAGAATCTCGTCGTTCTTACTTGCCAAGCAGTCGGCATAACGCACGATGTCTGCTCCCACATTTTGCAGCGCCTGCTCTATCCCTAAACCACCACAGACCAGAACTCTTTGACCCGCTTGCACCAAACTTGCCCCCGCCATGGCAGAGGTGACGATGTCGCCAGCAGCGCTGATGCCAACATCGGCGAGGGCCGCTACTTGTTCTTCTTGAGTTGACCAAGAATTGTTGGTCACGAACAACACTCGATGGCCCGCTTGACGAAATCTCTCAACTGCGTCTGCCGAACCTGGGATGCCCTGATGAGCCAACCAGATCACACCGTCAAGGTCGCAGAGAATCGGAAATTTATGAAAATTACGCATCGCTATGCGATCTTGCCATGTCTCAGTCCCGCCACACATGGCATTGTAGAGGGGTGCCACGTTTTGAACCCTTTCGCGCTCTGCGTTATCCAGTTTCGCCCAGCCAACCAGAGTTGCTAAATCAGGTTGCTGCTCCGCCATACGACGTGCTGTCACCAACGGATATCGCCACTCTCAATGCCTCACACCCTCACAACATTGTGCATATCGATGTTCCCTTAGAAGACGATGGCCCAGGTCGCTATGAGCAGGCGGGACGAGTTCTACAGAGTTGGGTTGAACAAGGTGTCTTGGTTCGCGATGAGACTGCTTCGTTCACTATTTATCGGATGACGTTCACCGACGAAGCTGGAGTCGAACGGACAACGGTCGGGGTCGTTGGTGCTTTGGAAGTCGTCGACGAGGGATCGGGTGGAGTTCTCCCCCACGAACGCACCACTCCTAAAGCGAAAACAGATCGACTTGATTTGACGCGCTCCACGCTGGCCAACCTGTCACCAGTGTGGGGACTTTCACTCACTCCTGGGCTCACCGAATTGTTGCGCGCACCCGGACAACTTGTGGGCTCAATGACCACAGAGGGCGTGCTTCATACCGTTGAACGCGTTGATGATCCACGACGGGTGGCTGATATTTCGGCTGCTGTGGGCTCTCATGAAGTCGTTATTGCTGACGGGCATCACCGTTACGCCATTAGTCGCACATTTCGCGATGAACAGCGCGTCACCGATACGGGCAGTCATGGTTCGGCCGAATTGACGATGACCTATGTTGGTGAACTTATTGAAGAGCAACTCAGTGTGGAAGCAATCCATCGGCTGTATTCAGAGATTTCGTACGAGAACCTTCGGCAAGCTTTAGAAAAGTATTTCGTGCTCTCCCCCTCACTGGCGGTCACCCCACCTATCACTCATGAGATGCAAGAGCGCGGAGCGCTCGTCCTAGTCAATACGGATGGAACGGGCCAGTTCATGGTGCCTCGAGCAGAGATGTTTGTTGGCGTGCGCGATCTTGATGGGGCACGGCTCGAACATTGCCTCGCTGATGTATCCCACGAAGTCACCTATCAAC
>WLTJ01000126.1 GCA_009705435.1 Actinomycetota bacterium
CACCCTCGACAATGAGGTTGGAAAAATGGTGGGAGAAATCCCTGAAGATAAACGCCAACTAGTCACAGGCCACGAGTCACTTGGCTACTTCGCGGCGCGTTACGGATTTTCGCTGACTGGAGCTGTGATTCCGGGACTTTCAAGTGAATCTGAATCGGCCGCCGGTGACCTTTCGGCACTGAAGGAAAAGATCGTTGAGCAACAGGTCAATGTGATCTTTACCGAACTTGGAACCGATCGAGATGTCGTTGATGCTTTGGCAACAGATGCCGGAGTCACAGTTGTTGAACTCAGCACGCACTTATTGCCGACAGATGGTTCCTATCGTTCCTTCCTGATTGATCTAGCCTCCACAATCGTCAATGCTCTGAAGTCCTAAGATGACAGTGTGTCGCAGATGATTGATCCGTTTCTCAATAACGGGTTTATGCAACGGGCACTGTTCGCGGGAATCCTGGTGTCACTGACATGCGCCGTCGTTGGAACGTATGTTGTCCTGCGCGGGATGGCCTTCATCGGCGATGCTTTGGCCCATGGGGTTCTCCCTGGAGTGGCGATGGCCACAATTCTCGGCTTACCCACAATGCTTGGTGCTGCCGTCGGTGCTGTGGTGATGATTGGTGGTGTGGGTCTCATCACGGCTCGTTCAAAACTCTCTAATGACACGGCGATCGGACTTTTGTTCATTGGTTTATTGGCTCTTGGTGTTGTTTTGGTCTCAAGTTCTGATTCATTGACTGGTGATTTAGAAGCCATTCTTTTTGGACAATTTCTCGGCGTGGATGCAACAGATCTCTTGGTGCAGACGATCGCCTTACTCGCCGTCTGCGCAATCTCGTTGTACTCTGCGCGTCCATTTTTGCTTCTCTGCTTTGACATCGACCTGGTGCGCACGATGGGGTACAAAGCGCAGTGGTATCACCGCTTGATGTTGTTGATGATTGCCGCCACCGTCGTGGTTTCATTTCAAACAGTCGGCTCACTCTTGGTTTTCGGCATGTTGTTGGCGCCAGCGGGGGTGGGAGCTCTTTTGGCCAGGCGCATTGGCTCAATGATGTTGTGGGCTGCAGGCACTGGGGTGCTCTCAACCTATTTCGGTCTGTTGGCCTCATATCATTTCTCGTGGGCGGCTGGCGCGAGTGTCGTGCTGACTGCAGTCGCGATCTTTTTCCTCACTTTGGTGTTCGTATCCGTTCGTAAAAGTCTCACATCGGCGAGCGCATGACTAACACCGCCGTTGTCGCTCGACGTTTAGCAGTGGGTTATGGCGGTCGGGCCGTGCTCAGCGGCATTGACGCTTATTTGAAAGCCGGTGGGTCAACCGCACTCGTGGGCTCAAATGGATCTGGCAAATCGACTCTCTTGAAGACTCTTGCTGGCTTGCTTCCGCCAGTGAGCGGTGCACTGGAAATCATGGGTGGAGCAGTGACGGAGATGTCGCACAAAGTTGCCTATCTCAGTCAGTTTCATCCAAATGGTTTCGTCCTGCCCTTATGTGCCGTGGATGTTGTGCGCATGGCGCGTTATGACCAACGCGGACGTTGGGCAAGGCGTTCACAAACAGATGACGCGATTGTTGCTGAGTCCATGGACATGATGAAAATATCCAACTTGGGCGATATTCCTTTGCGCGACTTGTCTGGCGGTCAGCAACAACGCGTCTATCTCGCTCAGGTTTTGGCCCGTCGCGCGGGATTGTTGTTACTTGATGAACCAACAGCCGGCCTTGATGCACCGGGACGGGCTGCCTATACGGAAGCCATGGTCTTTGAAAGAGAACGCGGTGCGGCCATAGTGACGGCTACTCACGATGTTGCTGAGGCATCAACCTGCGATCGCGTTTTGCTTGTTGCGGGACGCATTGTTGCTGATGGACCACCAGCGATAGTGATGACTCCAGAAAACCTTTTGGAAACCTTCGGCATTGGACTCACCAAAGTCGGCGATCACCTAGTTGTCACCGAACATCATCACGACCACTGACTTGCTAGTGCTCGTCCCAGTGATCATTGTGAGAAGCGTGGAGATGCCCATCGTGTAGATAGTCGATGTGGTCTCCATGTGCCACCGCTACATGTCCACAATCAGGGCCATGTTGATGTTCGTGCTCTTCGTGAGCGACGCATCCAGCGAGATCGCACTCATCCCAATGATCTTCGTGCTGATGATGCAAATGACCGTCATGCACATAATCCAAGTGATCATCATGAACAACTGCGGCGTGTCCGCAATCGGGTCCATGGACATGAGGGTGTTCGTGCTTCACGGAACAATTATGTCATACGCAGGATTAATCCTGCGGGAACGTGTCGCGTAATTCTCGCTTGAGAATCTTTCCCGAGGCGTTTCGTGGCAGTGGCTCGGTCACGAAGACAACTCGGCTCGGAACTTTGAAGGAAGCCAGCATCGTTGCCACATGCGAGCGCAGAGTATCCACATCAAGTTCGTGATCAGGTTTAAGCATCACCGCACAGGCCAGTTCTTCGCCGAGTCGCTCGTGGGGAAGACCAAAGACGGCACATTCGTGGACCGCCGGTAACTCATAAATTGCTGCTTCAACTTCAGCGCAGAAGATATTCTCGCCAGCGCGAATCACCATATCTTTCGCACGATCGAGGACGAACACGAAACCTTCTTCGTCAATCTTGCCGAGGTCTCCAGAGCGCAACCATCCGTTGACGATTGTCTCGGCTGTGGCCTCGGGTCGATTCCAATAGCCACGAATGAGATGGGGTCCTTTGAACCAAATCTCGCCGATTTCATTGGCTGGCAAGGTGTGGCCGTCTGCGTCACGCGTTTCAATCTGCAAAATGGGAGTGCCACGCCCCGTTGAAGTGGGATGCAACAAATAATCGGGACCCGTGTTTTGTGGTCCGTACGCATTCGTTTCGGTCATCCCATAACCGATACCGGGCTGTCCTTTTTTGAAATTACTGGAGACTCGTTTGACGAGTTCGGGAGGAGCGGGGGCGCCACCTCCGCCAACACTTGCCAAACTTGACACGTCGTACTGGGAGAAATTGGGGCACTCCAACAAATCCCATGACTGAGTGGGGACGCCAACAAAGTTAGTAATTTTCTCACGCTGAATCAGTTGCAAAGCGCGTTCTGGTTCCCACTTGTACATGATGACAAGTTTCAGTCCGCCAACGAAACAACTCATCATCACTGGAATGCATCCTGTGACATGAAAGAGCGGGACGACCAAGATGAATGATGGGGCGATCCCCGTTGAATCCTTCGGATCTTTTGGATAGCGCACGTTTTGAATTGTTGTCCGACAAGAGAACCCGAGTAAGGCCTGAATGATTGACCGATGCGTGCTGACTGCACCTTTGGGGCGACCAGTCGTACCACTGGTATAGAGAATCGTGGCGTCATCATCTGGAGCGATATCAGCCGCAGGCATCGCCTCGCCAAGCATGATCGCGTCTTCCCAGCGATCAAAGCCTGGGAGCAAAGGCTTCTTTGAGCGACAGACAACCCCACGAATGCCAAGGCGAGCCACGGACTTGACTGAGCGCTCGGCGCGTTCTTCATCGCAGAGTAAAACCTTGGCCCCACTGTCCTCAAGAGCGAAGTCATTCTCGTCTTGAGTCCACCACGCATTAAAAGAAACAGACACTGCACCAATCGACAGGATGGCTGCAAAGGAAATCACCCATTCGGGATAGTTACGCATAGCGATCGCTACTCGGTCGCCTTTTTTAATGCCGTATGTGTTGACCAGCATCGCTGCCACTGCGTCAACATGTTTCATCGTTTCATCAAAAGTCCAGCGTTCATCCTCATAGACAACAAAAACTGATTCTCCACGTGTGCGTGATAGATCAAAAACTTCGCGCAGGTTATTGGGGGCATTCTTGAATGCTGTGACTTCAAAGCCGGCAATTGAAATGAGATGTGTTTCAAATGGTGCGCCAGGCGCTGTCAATTTTGCAATGGCCTCTTGATGACTGACTGGCATATATTTCCCCCCGCAAGAACTGTCCCTCTCACGGTAGTGGAGGCTTAGTCTTGAAGCATTATTTCATCAGGGAATCGGCCAGCATTGATGAGGGCCACCATTTTTTTCATGGGTTCGCTGGTATGTCGGAAAAAGGATTGGAATCCGTCACAGAGGTGATTCAAACCAGGTTCGCCGTCGGGAGTCGTAGCAAAGCGGTCCTTGGGACAACCGCCGTTACAGGCAAATCTGACATCACATTTTTGGCACATGGTCGGCAGGGTGATTTGTTTATTGCGACCAAAAGTGACTTGCTGAGGTGCGGTGACGAGGTCAATCAACGGGGTGTGGTGGATGTTGCCGAGTTTGTGATCGGGTTCAACGAAATGGTCGCACGAATAAAGATCACCGTTATGTTCAAGGACGAGTGCCGACCCGCAAGTCGGTGCGTGGACGCACAGACTGTATTGCCCGATGTGAGCGCCGAGGGTGACATCAAACATCTGAATAAATATCTCGCCAACATCGCGCTTGACCCATTCGTCGAATATTGCATTCAGGAAGTTCCCGTATTGCTGCCCAGTGATCGAGCGACTCGTGACCAGATTGCCATTTTGGGTGTACAGGATGCGTCGTCGCCCCGGTTTGTCGCTCCAACCTTTTTCGGCGATGGGCAGAGTCTCGGGATTCGCACGTTCAACAATCGGGATGAATTGAAGATGTTTGGCCTGTAAGACATCTCGAAAAAACGTGTACACCTCCAGTGGTCTGTCTACATTTGCCGAGTTCAGTGAGCACAAAATATTTGTTTCAACTTGGTATTTGTCGAGCAACTCCCAAGCTTTGAACACATCATCAAAACTTCCACGCCCATCCTTCCAGACCCGGAATTCATCATGCATCTCTTGGGGTCCGTCAATACTCAGTCCGACTAAGACATTGTTCTGCTTCAAGAAAACTGCCCACTCATCGGTGAGCAGCGTTCCATTGGTTTGCATGGTGTGTTCAATCGTCTGCGCGGGTCGGGCATATTGGGCAATCAGTGCGATCACTGAGCGATAAAAATCCAGACCCATCAATGTGGGTTCGCCACCTTGCCAGGCGACTGAGACGGGTCCGTCGGGTTGAGAACTGAGAAGTTGTTGCAGATAAGTCTGCAAAGTGTCTCGTGACATGCGCATGCTCTCGCCTGGATAGAGAGCGTCTTTCGAGAGAAAAAAGCAGTAGGTGCAGTCAAGATTGCAAATGGCACCCGTTGGCTTAGCAAGTAAATGAAAGGCCGCTTGAGTGGGTCGGGAATTACTCATCCCAAGAAGAGTGCCACAGGAGAGGATTCGAAGGTGAATCTGCGGGTGTGCCCGGTTTGGCGTTACCCAACCACAAAGCAAGATCAAGATCGCGGGCAGGGTGGTTTGTCTCGCCAATGAGTGTGCCATCTGCGTAATAAATGATGGTGATCACTGAACGCATTGTGCTTGTCGTGTTTGCGGGAGCACTGTGCAATGTCCAGCCAGTATGAAATGTTGCGTCACCGACGACAAAGGGTCCGTGAGTTGAGAGATTGAGTTTGCGTTGCTCGACGAGAGTGTCGAAATACGAC
>WLTJ01000127.1 GCA_009705435.1 Actinomycetota bacterium
AAGATCATCAACATCACCAATACGGGTGTCAGCAAAACCATCTCCACTGCCGCACTCCCCCGATCACTTTTCATCGATTGACCTCAAAAGTGAAACGTTCAAGTGGCTCAATCACTGATCGACCAACGGAGCTAGGAAAGAAGGGGATAATCCGCGGAACTTTGACCTGCACAGTCACGCTCACCATCCCTGCGCTAACCACCACGAGCGGTGTCGCAAATAATTGCGCTCCAGCAGATGTCACAAAATTGCTGGCCGATGTTTGACCAAGTTGAACTGCCATGGAACTCGTGATCTTCACCGAGGATGCGGCGGTTGCACCTTGGGCCGCCGCCGCACCCGCGACATTTGAGGTGTGAAAATAAAGTCCAGCTTGAATGGCCAACATCAAGATCAAGATGATCACCGGCACGACTAAGACAACTTGCGCCGAGGTCTCACCTTTATCTCGTTGGCTCAAGGACATCTCAGCTCAGGTTCAGTGAATTGGCTTTAGTGCTGATTTTGCCGGAAACGATGACCCCGACTGAAATGGCCAAGCCGATCAGTGCTGCGGCCATGACCACTGTTGTGGCACTAACTTCGCCACGGTCACGATCACTTTCCTGGGACGCCTGTAAACGAATGTTGTAGTACTGCCATAATTGCTTGAAATTTTCCATATCTTTTCCTTTTCCTTGTGTTTGTTTATTGAGAACCAAATCCGGAATTAATCATTTGTAATGCTGGGTAACCAAGAAGAACGAGAAATCCCAGGAACAGCAGAACCATCGGTAGGCCCATGCGCTCAGTCGCCGAATTTGCTTGAGCCTCAATCTCCGCTAACTGCTTCGAGCGCATGGATGATGCTTTTGCAACTAAAGAGGCCGTCATCCGCGCGCCTTGCTCACCACCGAGGCGAATTGTGGCAGCCAACTCGGGCAACTCTTCGATGCCCAGTCGCTCGCCCTCAACTGCCAACACTTCCCACAATGACTGACGACGTGAACGTGCCACATCTAAAGCATCAGCAATCCGAATGAACGTTTCTCCATCTCCAACTCGCGATGCACTCACTAAGGCCGTTTCGATCCCAGCGCCGCCAGCCAACATGATTGATACCAAATCCAAGAAAGCCGATAATGCTGTTCTGAATTCACGCCGTCGAGCCGATGCGCGGGTGCGTAATTGAATCACCGGCAAGATAAATCCGAGTACCGCGAGAATCAATGAACACACCATCAGCAGTGGTAGAGGTAATCCAGATCCACCTAAAGTTGTCAGCACCAACATTGCCAGTGGTAGAGCCGCTCCGATGAGAGCACCCAACAGCCGCTCGGTCGTGACCTCGGTCAGAGTTCGATCACACATTGCCAGATCAGATGTTGAGACCGAGAAATGTTTTTCAATGAGTTTCACTAGCAACTGCATCTGTGACCGGCTCGCTGTTGCTCCTGAGCCGTACTTGGGGAGAACTGTTGCTAAGGCAGGACGACGTAGAGCTTGGCGGATTAATAACCCTCCGAGACCAGCACCCACACCCCAAAAGATCATGGCGCCACCTCAGACATAGGGCGAGCGATGAAACGCGGCGAGATAGTAAAGCGACCCAAGCGTTGCAACATCACTAAGGAAGTGCCGAACATCGCAATGACGACACTTAAGGCCATCATCCCGCTCGGCTCTGTATACGCCACCAAGTAGGTGGGATTCAACATCAATAGCCCCACAACAAAGAAAACCACGACGACGATAATGATCCGCACCGCACTTCGGATGCGGGCTCGCGCCACCCATACCCGCGTTCGCATCTGCACATCACTTCGACAACACTCTGCTAAATGGCCGAGTAGCGCTCCGACATCGCGGACTTGATTTTCTGACGCAGTAATAAGTGCCGCAACGACAAAGTCGGCAGAAGGATGATTGATATCTGTGGCGAATTGGCGCACAGCTTCTGGAAGCCCCATAAAGCCTAAGCGTGCCGACAATTGCTCGACTGCTGGACGTATCGCTAGCGGTGCAGTCGCGGCGGTGACAGTCAGTGCTTGCTCCAATCCCCGTGCCCCCGCCATAGTGTCACGCAATTGTTCAGTCCACACTGCTAGGGCTTCAACCAGCTTTGTTTCATCCACCGATCGTCGCGCGGGGCGTGGCACTCGAATTCCCGATCGAATGACCACCACCCCACGCAATCCAGCCAGGACAAGGAGCGTGCCCGTAGCTAGAACCAAACCAAGTACAAGTCGCAGAATCATATTCATCGTCGACCACTCACAACATGTAATGGGACAACTTCTGCGTCGTCATATCCGTGCGTCACTAATAAATCGCGTAACTCACTGGTCATTGGATATGCCGGCTCAGCACAGTCGTGACCATGAGCGACGAAGATTTCGTTAGAAACAATTCGCGGCCCATCGCAGTCCACTACCTCGCGGATACTGCTGATACGACGCTGACCATTGAACATTTCAATATGCACAACAATGTGCAGAGCGTTGGCGATTAAGAGATTCACGACGTCTATCGGTAGACCCGTATTTGCCATTGACACGTAGGCCGCAAGTTTGGAAAATGCAGAGCGAGTTGAATCGGCATGCAGTGTGCACATTGAACCGTTATTCCCCTGACTCATGGCCATCAACATCGCGAACGCTTCTGCCCCGCGTACCTCACCGACGACAACCCGATCAGGATCCATACGCAAGGCCATGCGCGTCAAATCGGCAAGTGAAATCGCCCCGAGACCTTCAATGTTGGCGTCACGAGACTGCAACTCATCATGATCTGGATGGAGTTGGACAAATCTTCCTAAGCCAAGTTCAAAAGCATCCTCAATGGTCACAATCCGCTCATGAAACGGGATCTCATTCATCAATGCTCGCAATAATGTGGTTTTACCACTACCAGTTCCACCGGCGACAATAACATTTCTCTTAGCAAGTACGGCTGCCCGCAGAAACCGATGCACCGTCGCAGACATCAGACCATTGCGTCGCAATTCATCTAAAGAAGAGAGATGAAACTGGTGCTTGCGAATCACTAGCAGTGGCTTTTGCGAAACATCCATCACGGCGAAGAGTCGACTTCCATCGTCAAGGCAGACATTGCATTCCGCTGCTAAGGCATCAAACCGTCGCTCACCATTGCGCGAGCGTGAGGCCACATTGCGCACTAGTCGCACAAGTTCTTCGTCACTGCTCACCACTGGATCAATTTCATGGCGCGAACCATCGGTGTGTTTGACCCAGACAGGAGAAGAACCGCGCACATGAATGTCGGTAATCAAAGGATTATCAAGCAATTCTTGTAATGGCCCGAAGCCAAGAACAGCGTCAATGGCTTTTTTTGTGAGATCAATCTGATTGGCTAATCCCAAATCTGGAATGCCCATCAATAAGGAGTGTGATTCGCGCTGATCAAAAAACTGTCGTGCCAAATCTCGGGCAACTTCACATTCATCAGCACTCGACGATTCAAGGCCCTGAGCGCGGCGCTTCTGACGATGATCAATCAAGACTGCAGTCATCTGAGCAATGAGATCTCTCTGCACAATGTCTGCTGGGGCTAGCGACATCACACCACCGCCAGACTAGATAAGCGATTGGGTTGCAGTTCGTTTGCCAAGGCGGTGATTGCTTTTCGTAATGAGGCGCTACTTTTGCGGTCGGCCGGCAAGAGGTCGGCCAGAACAGGGAACTCCACGGCCTGAGATAACTCTTTCACGGTGTACCTGCCACCAGCAGCAAGAATCTTCCAAAGACCGAAATCGTTAAGTAACTGCTGACGATGAACAAGCACAACGACATCATCAAGATCAGTGCGCGTGATCAGAAGCCGAATATCAGCTTGACGAATGAGTTCGGCGGCTGGACTATTGGGTCGCACACGCCCCACATCAATGACAATGTCGCCACCTATGAATTGTTCGATATTGCGCACATGTGGTCCGATCACGGATAGGGCAGCAATCACCTGCTCCGCTGAAGGTGGAGCCACGACGACGCTGACGTGATTTCGATATTCACGACAAAGGGTGGCGGGGTCAAGTGTGGAGGTTGCTGGAGTACGCAGATGACCCGCTAATTCAGCCAGCCCAGGTCGAAGTTCCCAATTGTGACGCGCTGCCAAACGGCCGCCATCTGGATCTGCCTCAATCACAGTGACGGGATGGGGCCACAAAGTTGCCAGATGAAGGGACACCGTCCCGAGATCGGTGAGTCCGCCAGTTGTGCCAGTGACGATCAGCGTCATCTCAATTCACCACCTTGATGAGATGAAGTTCGTCGTGACCAATCATCTGCGAGGCCGAAATCAATCCGACGCGTAACGTCACTGATCGATCACCGCTCATGGCATCAGGTTCAGATATTTCCCACACCTGGACCGATCCCGTGATGGTGCTGGCGAGTTTCGAACCATCACTTTGACCATCAACCGCGATGAGTTGTACATCATCACCAGCTGAGAGGTTCGCTGGCGCTTGCCCGCTTGTGACCGTGATCCCGGCGAGACCCTCACCTTTTCCCAAAGGCGCAACAGAGATAAGTTGCGAGGCATTCAATGGCGTGCCCGCAGGGATATCAAAAGAAGCACGCATGCCAATCACTTGCGACGCAGCCGAACTGGGTAAGAGGGCGATCTCGGTATCACTGCTGATATGTGCGGTGACTAGATCGCCGGCTCGAACTTGCGCGCCACGTGTCAAGAATCGCGATGTGATCAGCACACTCACACCTGAATCTTGCGAATTTTGCCACATCAAAGCCCCGCCCACACACGAGGCCACGATCAGTAATCCAACGGCAAACTCTGGAATCCGAATACCCTGCCGCTTCATGCCTCCAGTCACAGAGGCCCCAAGGGTTGCAATCCGTTGGCGATACACACCACCTCGTTGGATGATTCCTTGACTCATCGAAATACTCGCTTTCCCCATTCGGCATGCACGTGTTGATGTGTGCCGAGAAATCTGAACCACGGCGAACTAACAATGAATAGGTCATCGGACCCACTCTCAAACGGACGGTTCAGGGCTTGCGAGGTAGAGTAAATCTTGTGACTAGCACCCCTAGCCGAATGAAAGCACCAGCGGTTCTTCCGCAATCCAACGACGAGTGTTGGTGCGGATCGGGCCGCAAATATAAGCGTTGCCACAAGGGTCTTGAGGGTCGCATCACACCCGGTGTTATCTCGCCAATGCGCGCTGTGCCTGACCATAGCGGCAAGCCTCCGTACGCAGCCACGGGTGAAGTCCCACGGTGGAATGAACCCAAGGTCAAGAGTCCTGAGATTATTGAAAAGATGCGTTACGCCTGCGACATGGCCACCGACATTTTGCGTTTGGCGGGCGAGTATGTCCAAGCCGGCATGACAACAAATGACATTGACATTTTCGTCCATGATCTGACCATTGAACGCGGTGCCTACCCCAGCCCGCTGAACTATCACCATTATCCGAAAAGCGTTTGCACCTCATTGAATGAAGTGATCTGTCACGGTATTCCCGATGACACCGTGATTGAGGATGGCG
>WLTJ01000128.1 GCA_009705435.1 Actinomycetota bacterium
ATTGAACGGAACGCATGTCCTGGCGAGGGAGCCTGTGGCGGAATGTTCACGGCTAATACGATGTCGTCGATTGGCGAAGCACTCGGATTGTCCTTGCCGGGTTCGGCATCGGCTCCAGCTATAGACCCGCGTCGCGAAGATGATGCACGACGCGCCGGCGAAGCAGTTGTCAACATGTTGCGTCTGGGTATTCGCCCCAGCGATATTCTCACGAAGAAAGCATTTGAAAACGCCATTGCATTAGCCAATGCCTTGGGTGGCAGCACGAATGCCGTGTTACATCTTTTGGCCATTGCTCACGAAGCAAGAGTTGAATTGGATCTTGACGATTTCAATCGCATTGCCGCTCGCGTGCCACATATTGCTGACATGAAGCCAGGTGGACAATTTCACATGACCGATCTTGATCGCGTTGGTGGCGTGCCAGTCGTACTGAAGCATTTGTTGGACGCTGGTTTATTGCACGGCGATGTCATGACCTGTACCGGTAAGACAATGGCTGAAAACTTGGCGGAGATCAATCCACCTCAACCAGATGGTGTCGTCGTGCATCCATTGAGCCAACCCATCAACGCCGAAGGCGGATTGTTGATTTTGCGTGGCTCACTGGCACCCAAGGGCAGCGTGGTTAAGGTCGCCGGACTTTCACAAGAGCAGCGTTTGTTTGAAGGAACGGCGCGCGTTTTTGACGATGAAGATGGTGCCATGGTGGCGATTATGAATGGAGAAATTCAACCCAATACGGTCTTGGTGATTCGCTATGAGGGACCAAAGGGTGGACCTGGTATGCGTGAAATGTTGGCTATCACCGGCGCAATGAAAGGCGCCGGTCGTGGGTACGACTGCGCTTTGATAACCGATGGTCGCTTCAGCGGTGGCACATGGGGATTCTGTATTGGTCATGTGGCTCCTGAGGCCGTTGATGGTGGACCTATCGCCTTTGTGCGAGATGGTGACAAGATCAAAGTTGACGTAGCCAACTTGAGCCTTGATCTTTTGGTGGACGAAGCGGAAATGAATCGCCGACGTCAAGGTTGGCAACCGAATCCGCCGCGTTATACGAGTGGCGTGTTGGGTAAATATGCGCGCTTGGCACAAGGTGCCGAAAAGGGCGCTATTACAAACCTGCTCTAATTCGAACGAGCGAGACGTGTTCGTGCAAGTAGGCGCCAACCATTGAAGAAGGTACCTAAGAATACGGTGGCGACGATGATGAAGGCTGTGGCCGTTCCATCATCAAAGACAATTTTGCGTAACACCATGCCAAGAACAATCGTGGTCAGCGAAATGAGCACTCCACTCTTTTGGCTGAGCGGTTCTTTCCACGCGCGGGCGATCACCCATCCAGCAAGAAGTGCTAACAAAAATGGTGCCGCCACACGAAAAATTCCTGACGCTGCCTCGCCTTCATCATGATTCTTGCGCCCGATGGCGACAAAGATCACGATGCTCGCAGCATCGGCAACTGCGGACCACAAAATCATTTTGGATTTATTCATGATGAGACCTTTTCAATAGTGACGATGGCGTTGTAGTCAGGAATACGGCTGGCATCTTGATTGAGTCCGGCTTCAATGAGTACGTTGCCCTCGGGCCAATGTACCTGCAGTGAACGCGACGGAAGGTTCACCAATTTGGCGGTCGAGAGCATTGAACCCACCGAACTCGTCAGGCGCAAGGCATCACCTTCGCTCACGCCGAGAGCAGCAGCATCGCGATGATCAATGTAGACAGCATCGCGTGTCGCTCCGGTGAGGGGATCCACTTCATTAAAAATCATTGAGTTGAACTGTTTACCGCGCCGTGTCGACAAGAAAAATGCACCTTCGCTCAGTAGTGGAGGAGCGACATTGAGTGAACTAAAACGAGCCCGACCGTTGGGCATCGGGAAGTTTCCATCGGCACATAAATGTCGACCCCCGTATTGCACTTCATCATGAACTTTGGAGAGGTTTTCAATGCCCGCATACATCGGGACAATGCGGGCGATTTCAGCGCGCAGGGCTTGGTTATCGGCCCAATCAAAGTGTGGAGCCAATGACGGATTCATGCGCATCGCGATATCAGAAAAGATTCGCCATTCACTACGAGCTTCGCCTGGGGGAGAAACAATTTCTGGGCTGAAAGCGATACGTCGTTCAGTGGTCGTGCTAGTTCCACCACCCTCTTGTTCGTAGCGCGTGGCCGCTGGCAACAAGATCACGTCGTCGCCATCAATAAACATTTGCGAGGTCAAGACAATGTCTTGGTGAACGCGCAAGGGCACACGAGCCAAAGCGGCTTCAACGCGAACGGGATCAGGCATTATTTCCACAAAGTTGGAGCCGTCCAAGAATAAAACATCAAGTTGATCGTGCTCGGCTGCCAAGACCATTTCAGGTGCAGTCAGGCCCGACTGAGCAGGGACATTGAAACCCCACTGCTCTGATAATTCGCGAGCGGATTCGGCAGTAACGGTGACACCACCAGGAAATGCGGTTGAGTAAGCACCCATCTCGGCTCCACCTTGCACACCTGAGTGTCCGCGAATGGGCATCAATCCTGCGCCGTCGCGTCCCACATTGCCGCGTGCCAGAGCGACATTGACGATCGCCTGTACTCCTTCAACACCATGTCGATGTTGAGTGATGCCCATACTCCAAATCAAAATGGCGTGGCGCGAGGTGGCGTACATTTCGGCGAGTGCAGCGAGCGTTGAGTGATCAATGCCGGCATCTATCAGTAACTGGGTGAGGTCTAAGGTCGCCAGATGAGTCACTAACTCGTCCCAACCTGATGTGTGTGCTGCAATGAACGCGTGATCAATGGCGTCCCGCTCAATCAAAACTTTGAGCAATGCATTTGCCAGAGCCACGTCACCTTCAGGACGCACAGGAATGTGAAGGTCGCACAATTTGGTACCGAACAAAAATGACTCCGCCTTAGAGGGGACCCAATACCGCTCCAGACCAGGTTCGAGATAGGGGTTGATAACAACGACCTTGGTCCCGTTCTTCTTGGCTTCATATAAATATTTGGTGAAGACAGGTTGGTTGTTGGCAACATTGGCGCCCCACAAAATAATGAGGTCGGTCTCTAAGACATCTTGCAAACTGCAGGTACTGGCAGCCACTCCGATGGTGGCTTTGAGACCAATTGTGGATGGTGCGTGGCATGTGCGGGCTGCAGAATCAATGTTGGCGATACCCATAGCGCGGGCCGCCTTGCCAGCGGTGTAATAGACCTCGTTGGTCAGTCCACGACTCGTGAGATAAATCGCTGAGCGGTCCCCGCCAGCAGCGCGAATACCGAGACCAACTGCGTCAAGGGCTTCATCCCACGAAATACGAGTGAAACCTTTCTCGCCGCGACGTCGACGCATCGGATACGCCAGGCGGCCCATCTCGCGCAACTCGGTGCTCGTACGGTTGCGTAGCCATGTGACATCACTCAGAACGGAATGATCAAATGCTGGAGCGCAATTCACCTCAAGTAATTTCAGCCGTGTCGTGCACAGGTGAATGCCGTCCAACGTCCAATCGTGAAATCCTGCCACGCCGAGGGCACATCCATCACAGACACCTTCGTTGAGTATCTTCCACGCCTTTTTTGGTGTTCGACGGATGCTTACAGCAACGTGGAGCATCTCGCTGAGATGATTGGGCTTGGTGTGGCCTATCCCGTTAGGCGACAGGCTGACCCAAGACTTTGGATTCCAGAGGCGACGCGCCACCGGAGAATCACAACTCTTCGTAGTACTCGCGACCGAGGTGGGTGATGACATCTTCACCCATCATCCAACGCAAGGTGTTCTTCAACTTTGTTAGCTGAATAAATAAGTCGTGCTCGGGGTACAAGCCAGGTGCAACCTGTGGGCTCTTGTAATAGAAACTCAGCCACTCTTGAATGCCGCCCATACCTGCGCGCTGTGCGAGATCGCTGAACAAGATCAGGTCAAGTGCCAAAGGCGCAGCCAAGATTGAGTCACGGCACAAGAAGTTCACTTTGATCTGCATTGGGTAACCCAACCAGCCAGTGATGTCGATATTGTCCCAGCCCTCTTTGGCGTCTCCGCGGGGTGGGTAATAGTTGATCGACACCTTGTGGAAGACATCACCGTAAAGATCTGGGTACTTGGCGGGCTGCAAGATATCTTCAAGCACTCCGAGTTTCGATTCTTCTTTAGTCTTAAAGTTTTCTGGAGCATCAAGAACTTCTCCGTCACGGTTGCCGAGAATGTTGGTGCTGTACCAACCAGACAATCCGAGCATGCGGGCCTTGAGCATTGGCGCCAAAACTGTTTTCATTAAGGTCTGACCAGTTTTGAAGTCCTTGCCGGAAATCGGAATGTTCTGATCGGTTGAGAATTGACGCAATGCAGGAGTATCTACTGACAAGTTCGGAGCACCGTTGTTGAAAGGTACGCCTTCGAGCAAAGCGGCGTAGGCATACAACTGACATGGCGAAACCATCTCGTCGTTGGCATCAATAGCCTTTTCAAACGCTTCGAGATTCATATGTGCTGGGCCAGGCTCAATGAAAATTTCTGTGCTGGCACACCAAATCATGACCACGCGGTCGCATTGCTTTTCTTCTTTGAAACGGTTGATGTCTTCGCGAATTGCGTTGAGCATGCCACGCTTACTGCTGATCGGCTTGATGTGTTCGCCCTCAAGGTTGCGCGCATACTTGCGTTCAAAGGCAGCTTGCATGGGGCGGATGTCGCGCAGCACATCACTGATGGCTTCAATGTGCTTGCCACTCTCAAGAACGCCAGCACGACTGGCAGCGACATAAGCATCATCGGGGTAGACATCCCAGGCGCCCCAGACAATGTCTTCAAGGGCCGCCAAGGGTACGAAATCTTTGATCAAAGGCGAGCGGTCTTCGGTGCGCTTGCCGAGACGGATGGTGCCCATTTGTGTGAGCGAACCAATGGGCTTACCGAGGCCGCGCTTGGTGAGTTCGACGCCAGCGATCAGGGTCGAGGCCACAGCACCGAGGCCGACGGTCAGGACACCGAGGCGACCAGTGGCCGGAAGAACGAGGGGTGATTGGGGAGTAGACATCCCTTTAGGCTACGCGGTCATCGTGTGTCGTAGCATTACTTCTGTGAATGATCTCTCAAGACGCGAAGATGACCCACGTACAAATGGGGGAGCGATCCTCATGGACGGCAACCGTCTACGGGACGAGATCGTGCTCAATTTGGCGAACATCATCTCCTCGGCAGGGTCGCCGGCCGTATGCCTGGCAACGGTTTTGGTGGGCGATGATGCCCCCAGCCAGCGTTATGTCCGCAACAAACATGTGCAGGCCGCCAAGGCAGGGATGATCAGTCGAAATGAGGTTTTGGCCGCCGATGTTGGTCAGGCCGAGGTTGAGAATGTGGTCCGCAGGCTGGCACAAGACCCCAGCGTGCACGGCATTTTGGTACAAAGTCCGTTACCCGCTGGTTATGACGAAGAGGCTGTTTTGGCGCTCATTCCCGCTGAA
>WLTJ01000129.1 GCA_009705435.1 Actinomycetota bacterium
TGGAATATTGATTTCGTCTCCCGGCAAAATCACTACAGATGCATCAAGCCAACCATTGGCAGCCATCAGCGCCGAAACAGTGACGCCCCATTGATTGGCAATGGCAGAGAATGAATCACCCGCGACAACGGTGTACTTACCTTGACCCGGGTCAGGCCCAGGCATCGTTGTCTCTGTGGGAATCGGCAGACCAGGCAAGGTGGTCGTTTGCATTGCCGATGGCGGAATCAAAATATTTTGCCCGACCACGAGATTATGCAAGATCCCTTCGGGCCAATTGTTGTAACTCGCTAACTCGACCGGCGCTACCCCGAAACGACTGGCGATGGCGTACACAGAATCGCCACTAACAATCGTGTAACTGATAGCTGGCGGCAAAGTGTTTGCAGGATCAACCGTCGTCACCACCGACGGCGGAGTGGTGGCGTAATTTGTGGATGTCAGCGGACGCAAGGTAGTCGCCGAGGAACCAGGGTCAGCACCGCAGGAAGCCAGCAAAGCCATGCCCACAAGACCAACACCGATCAATGAAATACGAACTCTAAGCACGGGCGTCAATCTAGATCGTTTTGCGGTCGCGAACACGGCAACACCTGTGGACAACGCCACAGGTGAGTATTTCGCCGGCACTTACACCAATGGTCGGGCACTGGGTGGAATCGGCGCAGGCAGTGTCGTCTCACCCATCAGGTACGTATCGACACCGGCGGCACAAGCCCGACCCTCGGCTATAGCCCAAACAATCAGGCTTTGCCCACGACCCATGTCTCCCGCTACGAACACCCCAGGGACATTTGACATGTATGCATCATTGCGCTTGAGATTGCCTCTCTCGTCAAGTTCAACGCCCAGTTTGTCAAGCCATGAGTCTTTTTCTGGACCAACGAATCCCATCGCAAGGAATACGAAGTCGGCGGCGATCTCTCGTTCGCTACCTTCCACCTTGGTGAACTTTCCGTCTTTCATTTCAACCTCATGAAGCAACAAGGCGCGTACTCGACCCTCACCATTGTCAAGGAATTTCTCGGTGTTCACGCTAAACAAACGCTGCCCACCCTCTTCGTGAGCCGACGTCACTTTGTAGACCATGGCAAATTGTGGCCATGGGTTAGTCCCGCCACGGGCCATCGGTGGCTGAGGCATAATTTCCAGTTGGGTGACTGATGCAGCTCCCTGACGATGAGCAGTCCCTAAGCAATCAGCACCAGTATCTCCACCACCAATAATCACGACATGGCGACCGGCAACATTGATCGGTGAGGAGTCGATGTCGCCTTCCTGCACTTTGTTCGCCCACGGCAGGTATTCCATGGCCTGATGGATCCCGCCTAGGTCGCGACCAGGCACTGCGAGTTCGCGCCATGCAGTTGCCCCGCAGGCTAAAACGACCGAGTCAA
Organism: Actinomycetota bacterium; assembly: GCA_009705435.1. GTDB lineage: Bacteria > Actinomycetota > Acidimicrobiia > Acidimicrobiales > Ilumatobacteraceae > Casp-actino8. The sequence continues at coordinate 1,398 of WLTJ01000129.1, forward strand.
AAGTCGCCAGTAAAACATCGACATCAACATTTTGACCGACGATTGCGTTCGTTCGAAACTCAGTACCTTCGGCTTCCATCTGTTCAATACGACGATCAAGGTGACGCTTTTCCATTTTGAATTCAGGAATGCCATAGCGCATTAATCCGCCAATGCGATCAGCCCTTTCGAGAACTACGACTTCGTGGCCCGCACGCGTCAGTTGCTGAGCTACTGCCAAACCAGCTGGACCGGACCCAATCACAGCCACGCGCTTGCCAGTTTTCACACTCGGCAATTGCGGAATGACCCAACCTTCTTCCCACGCGCGATCAATGATTTCCACTTCGACTTGCTTAATCGCCACAGGGCTGGAATTAATTCCCACGACGCAAGCAGATTCGCACGGCGCTGGGCACAAACGACCAGTGAACTCAGGAAAGTTGTTAGTGGCATGCAAACGGTCAATGGCATCTTGCCAATGACCGCGATACACCAGATCGTTCCAATCGGGAATCAAGTTCCCCAATGGGCAGCCGTTATTGCAAAACGGGATGCCACAATCCATGCAACGTCCCGCTTGCTTATTCAACTCGTCATGATCGAATGGCTCGTAGACCTCTTTCCAGTCCCGCAAGCGCACCGGAACTGGACGATGGCCAGGTCCCTGTCGATCCCATTTCAAGAATCCAGTTGTCTCACCCACGAGCCACCTCCATCACACGATCCAATGTCTCTTGTTCACTTAAACCAGATGCTTGCGACTCTGCCATGACTGCCAGAACTCTCTTGTAATCACGCGGCATGACCTTGACAAATTTCGCAGATTCAATTTTCCAGGCACCAAGAATGCCGACTCCAACAGCGCTTTGCGTCTCGGCCACATGTGTCGTCAGGATGCGCTCCAATTCACCGAGATCCGTGTCATCTAGGGTCTCAAGTTCAACCATTTCGTAGTTCACCTTGGCCGCGAAGACTGAATCTGGGTCATAGACATAGGCCACGCCCCCAGACATTCCAGCAGCGAAGTTACGGCCTGTAGAACCAAGCACTACTACTCGCCCACCGGTCATGTATTCGCAACCATGATCACCAAGACCTTCGACGACGGCGGTAGCACCCGAGTTACGAACACAGAATCGCTCACCCACGATGCCCCGCAAATAGATCTCGCCACTCGTGGCGCCATAGCCGATGACATTGCCTGCGATCACGTTGTCTTGAGCTACAAAAGTGGCTGCTTGATCGGGACGAATAACAATCCGACCTCCCGAGAGTCCCTTACCCACATAGTCGTTGGCGTCGCCAGACAATCGCAAAGTGATTCCCTTGGGGACAAATGCGCCAAAACTTTGTCCAGCAGAGCCAGTGAAATCAATACTGATCGTGTCATCAGGTAATCCTGCGCCTGCCCAACGACGCGTGACTGCGTTGCCGAGCATTGTGCCGACTGTGCGATTGACGTTAGTGATCGTTGATGCGAAGTGAATCTTCTCACCAGTCTCAATGGCCTTTTCGGCACGCGAAATCAAAACGTTATCTAGCGCGCCTTCAAGACCATGGTCTTGCTCAACTTCTTGATGCATCGACTGGTTATAAGGATTCTGAGAAGTCGCCAAAATCGGTGAAATGTCCAATCCCTTAGCTTTCCAATGATCAACGGCGCTACGGGTGTTCAGCAACTCACTGTGTCCGACCATCTCTTGCACAGTTCGAAAACCAAACTCCGCCATCAATTCGCGAACCTCTTGAGCGATGAATTCAAAAAAGTTCACGACGAATTCGGGCTTGCCACTGAAACGCTCTCGGAGCACAGGGTTCTGTGTCGCGACGCCGACCGGACAGGTGTCGAGATGGCAGACGCGCATCATGATGCAACCGCTCACAACTAATGGAGCAGTTGCGAAACCGAACTCTTCGGCCCCTAACAATGCTGCCACGATGACATCGCGACCAGTTTTGAGTTGACCGTCAGCCTGAACGACAATGCGATCGCGTAAGCCATTCAACATCAAGGTCTGCTGTGTTTCGGCAAGGCCCAGTTCCCACGGAGCACCTGCATGCTTTAAAGAGGTCAACGGCGAAGCGCCAGTACCACCATCGTGCCCTGAAATCAGAACGACGTCGGCTTTGGCTTTACTCACACCCGCAGCAACAGTGCCCACTCCGACTTCGGCGACCAACTTGACATGCACGCGTGCCGCAGGATTGGAGTTCTTGAGGTCATGGATGAGTTGCTTGAGATCTTCAATTGAATAAATGTCATGGTGTGGGGGCGGACTAATGAGCCCTACTCCAGGTGTTGAGTGACGGGTCTTGGCAACCCACGGATACACCTTGTAACCCGGCAACTGCCCACCCTCGCCAGGCTTGGCACCTTGAGCGATCTTGATCTGCAGGTCGTCCGCGTTCACGAGGTATTCACTCGTCACGCCGAATCGTCCTGAAGCAACTTGCTTGATCGCAGAGCGACGCGTGGCGTCGTACAACCGATCAGCGTCTTCGCCACCTTCACCGGTGTTGCTCTTACCCCCGATTGAGTTCATCGCCACAGCCAAGGTCTCGTGGGCTTCGGCAGAAATTGATCCGTAACTCATTGCACCCGTCGAGAAGCGCCGAACAATGTCTGAGACTGACTCAACTTCATCAATCGCGATCGCCGTTCGACCGGCGGTATTGAACTCAAACAAGCCACGCAAAGTTGCAAGATTTTTGGATTGGTCATTGACCAATTGCGTGTATTGCTTGAAAATGTCGTAGCGCTTCGAGCGTGTTGAGTGTTGCAGTTTAAAAACTGTCTCGGGATTGAATAAGTGGTATTCCCCTTCACGGCGCCACTGATATTCCCCACCAAGTTCCAACTTGCGATGTGCTCGCCGTTCGGGATTTTTCGGATAAGCCACAGCGTGGCGAGTTGCTACTTCAGCTGCGATCTCATCAAGACCAATGCCACCCAAGCGACTGACCGTGCCAGTGAAATACTCATTGACTAAGTCGTGACCGAGACCAATCGCTTCAAAAATCTGAGCACCGGTATATGAAGCCACCGTGCTCACTCCCATCTTGGACATGACTTTCAAGATGCCCTTACCGGAAGCCTTGATGTATTTTTTCACGGCATATTCGGGGTCAACTCCACCAAGACCGTGAACATCTTCGCGAATCATGTCTTCAATTGATTCAAAGGCCAGATATGGGTTAATGGCACCAGCGCCATAACCAACCAATAAGGACATGTGGTGCACTTCACGAGCATCACCGGACTCGACAACGAGGCCGACCTGAGTCCGCTTTTTTTCACGGATCAAATGGTGGTGCACTGCAGCGGTGAGAAGCAGCGATGGAATCGGAGCCAGGATCTCATCACTATTGCGATCGGATAAGACGATGACTCGCGCCCCCGATTCAATAGCCGTCGACACATCGGCACAGATCTCATCGAGGGCTTGCTTCAGCCCAGATCCACCATCAGCGACGCGATATAAACCTGAAACCACATGAGCGTGTAGCTCTGGATGTGAGGCCTCGTCATCAGCATGAATGATTTTCGCTAATTCGTCATTGTCAATAATTGGGAACGGCAGGACCAACTGGTGACAACTCTCTGGTCCAGGCTGTAACAGGTTGCCCTCGGGCCCGATTGTGGAGCCAACACTGGTCACTACTTCTTCACGAATTGCATCAAGTGGCGGGTTTGTCACCTGAGCAAAAAGTTGCTGGAAATAGTCGAATAACAAGCGTGAACGATCCGATAGAACCGCTATCGGAGTATCGGAACCCATCGAACCAATGGGTTCGGTTCCCGTCTTCGATGTTGGGGCAAGGATAACTTTGAGTTCTTCGTGTGTGTAGCCAAACATTTGCTGCCGGCGAAGAACGCTGTCATGGCTATAGACCATGTGCTCACGCTCGGGAAGATCATGCAATTCAACAAGACCACCCGCTAACCATTCCTCATAAGGTTCGGCCTGAGCTAACTCTTGCTTGATTTCTTCATCATCAATGATGCGACCTTGAACCGTGTCGATCAGGAACATTCTTCCGGGCTGCAGACGACCTTTGCGAACAA
>WLTJ01000013.1 GCA_009705435.1 Actinomycetota bacterium
ACGAGTGTCGCTGTAGAAGGCTGCGAGTGCCACCAGCACCGCCGGTTTTGCAAATTCAGCTGGCTGAAAAGCAATAGGTCCAAAGTCAAATGACAGTCGTGCTCCGCCTTTTAATGCCCCGACTGACAAAACAAGAACCAATGCTATTAAGGATACGCCATAGAGAAAATACGCCCGCTCGCGCAGCATTTGATAGTCAAACGACATCACAACTACGACAGCCAGTGCGGACGCTAGAAGGAACGCAACCTGGCGAACACTAAACCAGTAGGGGTCACTATCAACCTTCCAAAAAGTGGCACTATAAATCGCAAAGACCCCGATAATCCCCATCGTCAAAATTGAGCCCAACATCACCCAGTCGATATTGCGCCGGGGATCGCTTGGTCCAGATCGAATATTGCCAAGCCCTGAATTGGGTCGCCTATTCAAGAATGGCAGGCTCATCAGTCACGACCGCCATACGCCGAGCCGCTCAAACAACTTTTATTGGAAAGCAACCTTTGTGGAGCTGCAACAGTGGCAGTGATATCAAGTGGGTTGGATGGCAAGACCTCACCCATCTTGGCCACACCAGCTACGGCCATGAACATGCATTTCACAACAGGTGCTGCGGCTTTTGCTCCATAGCCACTTTTCTCCAAGTACGCGGTGACAACTATTGGCTGAGCGGGGTCAAGACTAAAAGCACCAAATGCCGATGAGTCGTTCCACGGAAGTGCAGCGCGTCCTTGAGCGGTACCAGTTTTCCCAGCAATCGGAAGGATGTCATATGGATAAGACTGAAACAAACGCTCTCCCGTTGTGGAGTGATACGACCCAAAGGTCACCCCAGGACCGGTGATCACCCGAGACAGTCCCCTGACGATCGGATCACGAATTTCGTCAGGAATATTCATACTACGAATGGTGTCTTTGTTCGCCAAGAAAGTTTCAACGACCGCCTGACCCATATCGGCGTAGCCAACTATGTCGGAATTGGGAGTTCCAGGTTGCAGTAAGGCTCGCCCCACGAGTGGGCGGTTGACATCTCCACCATTTGCTAGGGCGCCGTATGCCTGCGCCAACTGCAACGGTGAAGCCGCCAAAAGCCCCTGGCCAACGGCAAGTTGCACATTGTCACCCACTAGATAGTCAGTACTTTCACCTGCCATCAAAGCACCATCTTCAACTAATTTTTTCTTACTCTCTTTGTCGGGCACTCTGCCTGCCGTCTCAAAGGGAAGATCGATGCCAGTTCTGCTACCAAAGCCAAACTTTCTCACTTCGTCTTGGAGGATTGGCTGACCGCCTCGCTGGGCGAAAATTTCTTCTCCAATTTTATAGAAAAAGGTATCGCTCGAGACTGCTAATGCGTCTTCAACCGTGACGTCGCCGTATCGACACGCATAGTTGCCTCCCCCACACAATGCATTTCGATAAATACATTTCACAACCAAACATGTTTCCTTATCAATGCTCGTGAGTTGGTAGGAGCCACGATCGGGATACTCATATTCGCTACCTCCCACAAGTTGCCCTGAGTCAAGAGCCGCGTAAGCCACGAAGGGCTTGAAACTCGAACCCAGGTTGTACTGACCCTGAATCGCACGGTTGACCAAAAGAGATTTGTCGGGGTCGTCAGTTTTAGGGAAAATCTCCCGGAATTTGTCGCTCGAGATCCCCGAGTTGAACCAGCGATTATCAAAGGTTGGATAACTCGCCAATGCCAGAACTTCACCCGTCGAATAATCCATCATCACCACCGAGCCCGCTGGGCTTTTCAAGTTTTCGCATTCCGCAAATTGTGGCTTCACAACTTGCTGTTTGCTGTCTTTGGCCTGGCATGTTTCGACGAAACGTCGAACCAACAATTGCGTTTCTAAGGCCTGCTCTGCGTATTGCTGATAGTCAAGATCAATCGCCAATTGCAGATCATTTCCCGCTATCGGTTCAATTCTCTCAACTACTTTCAGAATTGTTCCGCGTGAGTCAATTTCGTATTTTACATAGCCAGGTTTCCCTCGCAAATAACGTTCATAAATCTTCTCAACCCCGAATTGCCCGACCCGTTCGTTGAGGTCGTATCCGACATCAAGATATTGCGCTACGTCGTTCTCGGTAATTGAACCGAGGTAACCAACGACATGAGCAGCGAGTGGTGCTAAAGGATATTCGCGTTTCCATTGTGCAACGAAATCAATACCAGGGAAATCCTCATTGCGCTCAATGAGATATGCCGCCGTCTCTTCGCTGACACCTTCTGCTAGTGGCATCGGTAATAGAGGACTGTATTTATTACTTGTGAAGCGTTCTTCCATATCGCTCACGCTCATATCAAGCACTTTGGACAAACGACCAAATAGTTCCAGCCGATCCTTGGTATCTACGACACTGCCTTCACTCCCCATCGCTTCCCATGCAACAGTAATTGTCAAGATACGTTCATTGTCGGCCATGATCCGACCTTCGCGATCAAAAATTCTGCCTCGCTCAGGTAGCAACTTCACGGTTCTGGTTTTGTTGGCCTGAACGCGTTGCTCGAGCGCAGGTGCATCGACAACCTGCAAAAACCACATACGCATGACCAGTGCAGCAAACAGCACAAGGGCAACCACCCCGAGAGATGCCAAACGAGTTGAACGTCTGTCAACAGCCACGAAGCAACTCTGTCATACGATCCATCATCATTATCTTCAGCATTACAAAAATAGTTCTGCTGGAGGCGAAATCCGCTGTTCACGACGGATGGCTAGGCACCACTGAGATATCGGAATAAAGACGAACGCCGAGAGCGCATTGACACAAGCTACGACGATGATGACCTTGATGATGCGCCCCGAAAGCCACCCCTCAATACCGATCACATTCGCCACGACGGCTAAGGCGAAAGTCGCAACGCCGCTCAGCGTGCCCGTCACAAGACAATCCAACCATTTTGGATTTGCCAAGGTGCGCGAATGAAAGTATCCAGCTCCCCAACCGGCACAGGCGTAGACCAATGCTGACAGTCCAAGCGGACTAGTCAAAACAAGGTCAAACATCAGGCCCAAAACAAAACCTGCCAGCGCCCCACTTTCTGAACCACCCACCAACCCAGAGGTGATTGAAAGCGCCAGAAGCAGTTGGGCAATGATTCCAAAAAACTTCATCTCTGTCAGCAAGGTTGTTTGCACTGCTAAAAGCAAAAGCCCAACTAAAAATAGACGCGTCACCGGACGATTCAAAAGATTGATCATGGAATCGCCGTCGCTACTGGTTGATAAAGCAGAACTCGGACAAAGTTCAATGACTGTAAACGTGCCGACAAGCGCACCTCAAGCACCGCCCCTGAAGTTCCTGTGCGTTCAATAATCTTGATCACGCGCCCGATAACGATTCCACGAGGAGCCAAACTGCTTGACCCACCTGATGTAAATATCAAAGCCCCGACGCGGACTTCACCAAATCTCGAGTTCTGATCAATAAATTCAACAATCGGCGCAGCATCTAATCCGCGACCGCGGAAAATTCCCGTTTCTGCCGCCGACAAATTATTGATGTCGATGGTCGTTGACGGCCCAGCGGATGTTGACCCTGGGGCAATTGTCACGATTGTGCCGATAGTTGTCGTACTGAAGCGATCAAAATCAATGCCAGAAAAGTCCACGGTTGTTGGTGACGCAACGAGAGTTGACGTCGCCGATCCGAATAACGTCGTTCCCGTCACGGGGATCGTCGTCGTGCTCGTCGTTGTCGTTGTACTAGAGGTCGTTGTTGTGCTGCTCGTCGTCGAGGTTGTCGTACTTGTCGTAGGCGGCACCACCTCTGCCTGATTCACGACCTGCACTGGAGCCCCAAAGAGAACATCATTTGCCAGCAGCACAATGGCCCGATTTTCCTCAACCCAAGTGATCTTGCCCACCAAACCAGCTGCGTTCACAACAGGCATACCTACCCGTAAACCACGCTTTGAACCCTGATTAATTTCCACGGTCTGCGAGAAATTAGAGGCCGAATCTCCAATGACTTGAGCCGTCACCGATGAAATGTCGGCCAAGTTATCGATGCCGTTTAAGGCAAGTAACTCTTGAGCATCGCGAACCGTTGCTAACGCGGCAATAAATGAACCTTCTTGTTGATCGAGTTGATCTTGCAATCGCTGATTCTCCGCCTCGAGCTCACCGTAGTTAGTGATTCCATTCCAGGCGTTTTCTATCGGTCGTGTGACAACTCGGACAGAATCTTGTACCGGTTCAAAAATTGCACCGAATACACGTTTGACCCCACCGACTATTGAGTTCCCTTGAAGATCCAAGGTCATCAACAAAAGCGAAGTCAACGCCAGGATTGCTATTGACCGACGACGACTGACGGAATAAACCGGCATGGTCCTAGCCCACCCACCTAGTCATCACTATGCGACTGAAAGCCGCCCAGCATCTCGATGTTCTCCAAAGCGCGTCCAGAACCAATGACCACGGAGAACAAGGGGTCATGCGCAATATTGATTGGCATCCCCGTCTCATGGGCTAAGCGACGATCAATGCCATGCAGGAGGGACCCACCGCCAGTGATAGTGACACCCTTATACATAATGTCTGCAGCCAATTCGGGGGGCGTCTTATCAAGCGTTGTACGCACTGCGTCGACGATTGCCGCAACTGGCTCAGCGACTGCTTCACGCACCTGCCCAGAGGTCAGAGAAATAGTCCGCGGTAATCCGCTGATCAAATCTCTTCCACGAATCTCGCTGGTGATTTCTTGGGCAAAAGGCCAAGCTGACCCCATTTGAATTTTGATGTCTTCTGCTGTTTGCTCACCGACAGCAAGGGAAAACTCTCTTTTCAGATAAGCCATAATGGCCTCATCAAGTTCGTCACCAGCAATTCGCAAAGACTGCGAAGTGACGATTCCGCCTAAAGAAATCACTGCTACTTCAGTGGTCCCACCACCAATATCCACAATCATGTTTCCACTGGCCTCGTTGATCGCCAGATCAGCACCGATCGCCGCTGCTATCGGCTCTTCAATAATGTGAACTGGCTTACGCGCACCGGCATACTCTGCCGCATCCTGTACTGCCCGCGTTTCGACTCCAGTAATTCCAGACGGCACACACACGACCATGCGGGGTTTACTCCAGCGACTGCTATGCACTTTTTGGATGAAGTACCGCAACATTTTTTCACAGACTTCAAAATCAGCGATGACCCCATCTTTCAGGGGACGAACGGCACGAATATGGCTCGGAGTTCGACCCATCATTCTCTTGGCTTCATAGCCAACGGCTATCGGACGACCGTCGGAAACATCCAGGGCCACCACCGAAGGTTCGTTCAAGACAATGCCCTGACCGCGCACGTAAATCAATGTGTTGGCAGTTCCCAAGTCAATCGCTATGTCTCGCCCGAGGGCTAGCGGATTATTTCGCGCCATAGCCAAAGCCTCCTCAGACGTGTTGCCCGCAGGAACGGACGGATGATTACCGAAATGTTACAGTTTCGGGAAGAAAATACTGATCTCTCGCTCAGCGGAGGCCAACGAGTCGCTGCCATGGACAAGGTTTTCGGTGAATAGGAGGCCCAAATCGCCACGAATCGTTCCTGGTGCGGCCGACCGGGGGTTTGTGGCTCCCATCATGTTGCGCACGACTTCCCAGGTGTTCTCTGGGCTTTCGAGCACCAAGGCTACGACGGGACCACGGGACATAAAAGCCACGAGTTCACCGTAAAAACCTTTGCCGACATGCTCTTCGTAGTGGCGAGCCAAGGTGTCAGCATCCAGTTGGCGGAGTTCAAGAGCCACGACTTTGAGCCCTTTGGCCTCAAATCGCGACAAAACGGTTCCGATCAGGCCGCGTTCAACGGTGTCGGGCTTTAAAAGGACAAGAGTACGGTCAGACATAGCGGTAAATCCTACCGCCTAGGCGAGTTCTCAGGGCAGAACTCGACGCAGATATGACCGAGCAGCCCCAACGACATATAAAGATCCGGTGATCAACAGGGCGTCATCAGGTCCAATGTGCTCAAGAGCACGGCCGATAGCGGCCTCCACGCTGTCCACGGTCTCAACATCATCGCAACCAATACGTCGAGCCGCCTGGGCCACTTCTTGGGCAGGTAAGCCCCGAGGAGAAGGAGCCGTACAGCACACCACGAGGTCAAAATCGTCGGCCCGCAAGGCCGCCAGCATCGCATCTGGATCTCTACCTTGTAGGCAACCGAGAAGCAAGAGGCGTCGTCCCGCAGGGTCAAAATCTTCAAAAAACACCGAAGCACACACATCAGCACCCGCTGGATTGTGGGCTCCATCAACGATGACCAACGGTTGATGCCCCAAGACCTCAAAACGCCCCGGCATGGCGACAGCAACGAAGGCTTCATCAATCACGTCAGACTCCAAAGCACGGGCGAAGAATGCCTCAACTGCCGTGATCGCCACAATCGCATTGTCGGCTTGATGTCGCCCGTGCAAAGGCACAAGAACTTCGGGATAGATAGTCGTTGGAGTTCGCACATCGATGACTCGTCCGCCAAGCGCAAGTTGATTGGAGTCAACTTCAAAATCAGTTTTACGGACTAACAGCGAGGCTCCATTCGCAGCCGCAAAAATGGCGACCATCTCGGGGTCGCTCTCTCCGCACACGACAACACTCTGCGGTTTGATGATTCCGGCTTTTTCAACCGCGATATCAGCCCGCGTCGGTCCAGCAAACTCCATATGATCCAAACCAATGTTGGTAATCACTGCCACTTGAGCATCGACCACATTGGTTGCGTCCCAACGACCGAGTAGCCCAACTTCAATCACCATGACATCCACGGCCTCATCGGCGAACCACCGAAAAGCTGCCGCTGTGCAAATATCAAAATAGCCAGGGCGCATCCCGGCGAGAACCTCAAGGTCAGCAATCGCAGAAATCTGTTCGCCGAAAGACTCGTCGCTGATCACTTCACAATCAATCGTGAAGCGTTCATTAACTCGCTCGAGATGTGGACTGGTGTAAGTCCCCACGCGTAACCCACTCGCCATCAACAAACGAGTCACCATCTGTGCCGTGGAACCTTTTCCATTAGTGCCAGTGATGTGAATAACGGGGGCACAGTGTTGCGGTTCGCCTAATAGTTCACACAGTCGCGAAATCGTTGCGGTTGAGGGAGAGTCAATTCTGCCGGTCTTGTCGTACGAAGCGTGATGGTCAAGATAATCAAGAGCCTGTTGATAGGTCACGGCATTACCTTGTTTGTACGGCGCAGGTCAACTGGCGGCACGACGAGGGCGGGCCGCTCGAGGAGCAGATCGCAGAACCAAAGTGGGCGTTGCCTTCGTACGTACTGAATCAGCATTGATGATCACCTTGGCGACATCAGTACGACCTGGCAAGTCAAACATCACATTCAAAAGCGTCTCTTCTAAGATCGCTCGCAATCCACGGGCTCCAGTTCCGCGCGCCAAAGCCTGTTCGGCGATGGCGTCCAGAGCTTCATCGGTGAGTTCAAGTTCAACATCTTCAAACTCAAAGAACTTTTGGAACTGCTTGACCAACGCATTTTTCGGTTCTGTCAAAATCTGAATCAATGCGCTGCGATCCAAACTGTGGACAGCACCGATCATCGGCAAGCGGCCAACAAATTCGGGAATCAGACCATAGGCCAAGAGATCCTCAGGAAGAACTTGGCTGAATAAATCGCCGGCAGCTCTTTCAGCCTTCGTGCGAACCGTGGCATGAAATCCCACGCCCTTGTGCCCCACACGCTGTTCGATAATTTTGTCTAAACCAGCGAATGCGCCACCACAGATGAACAACACATTGGTGGTATCAATTTGAATGAACTCTTGATGTGGATGCTTGCGGCCACCCTGGGGTGGGACCGAAGCCACGGTTCCTTCAAGGATCTTCAGCAACGCCTGCTGCACTCCCTCGCCAGAAACATCACGAGTGATTGAGGGATTTTCACTTTTACGCGCAATCTTGTCGATCTCATCAATATAAATAATTCCAGTTTCAGCTTTTTTGACATCGAAATCAGCAGCCTGAATCAGTTTCAACAATATGTTTTCAACATCTTCACCGACATAACCAGCTTCGGTCAGCGCTGTTGCGTCAGCAATAGCAAACGGAACGTTGAGCATTCGTGCCAAAGTCTGCGCCAAGTGAGTCTTGCCGCATCCAGTTGGTCCGAGAAGGAGAATATTGCTCTTTGCTAATTCCACTTCATCGCGACGCGATAGGCCAACATCTTTTTGATACTGCAAGCGGCGATAGTGGTTATAGACCGAAACTGCTAAAACCTTTTTCGCCTGCACCTGTCCCACGACATACTCGTCCAAGAAGGAACAAATCTCGCGAGGCTTGGGCAACTCTTCGAGACGCAGGTCGGTTGCTTCACCAACTTCTTCTTCGATGATCTCGTTACACAGGTCGATGCACTCATCGCAGATATAGACAGCTGGTCCAGCAATAAGTTTCTTGACCTGCTTTTGCGATTTACCGCAAAAAGAACATTTCAAAGTCTCACTTGTCTCACCGAACTTAGCCACGTCTATCCAACCTTTCGCCTCACAGCCTTACACATCCACAAGCCTTATCGGTTGGATGCCCTGTGGACTTGAGGGCCTTCTCGGGGTGAAATTCAGCGAATGGGACCACTACGGTCAACGATGGCGCGCGAAGAAATCACTTCGTCAATGATTCCGTAGGCCACGGCCTCATTGGCTTCCATCACGAAGTCGCGATCGGTGTCAGCATGGATGCGCTCACGGGGTTGACCGGTGTGCTCAGACAAGATGTCTTCAAGGATGTCACGCATCCGGAAGATCTCTTTGGCGGCGATCTCAAGATCAGTGACCTGACCATAGCCAACCTGCCCGTATGGCTGATGCAACAACACTCGACTATGAGGAAGAGCTAGGCGCTTACCTTTGGTACCGGCGGCAAGTAGCACCGCAGCGGCGCTGGCGGCCTGACCGAGACAAATCGTGGCGATGTCATTTTTAATGAACTGCATGGTGTCGTAAATCGCGAATAGAGCGGTGATGTCGCCACCAGGACTATTGATATAGATGTTGATGTCCTTATCTGGATTTTCGCTTTCAAGGTGAATCAACTGTGCACAAACCAAGTTGGCAATGGTGTCATCTATCGGGGTTCCCAAGAAAAGAATATTTTCTTTGAGTAAGCGACTGTAGAGGTCATAGGCGCGCTCACCGCGACTGGTCTGCTCGACCACCGTTGGCACGTAGTAGTTAAAGGCATCAAGATTCATGGCATTCCAATCAGTGGTCGTGTTCAGCGGATTCGGTGTCTGAGGAGGTTTCATCGTGCTCGTGGTCATGGTCGTCATGGTCGTGTTGATGATCCGACTCTGAATGTCCAATCACTGCATCACGATCAAGCACATTGCCACTTGGGTCAACATATTCAACACGGTGAATCAACCAATCAAGAGCCTTTGATTTGCTGATCTCGGCAGCCAAATCAACGACAGCATCATTGGCTTGGTAGGCCGCACGAATCTGCTCAACACTGACAAATTTGATTTTCTTATTCTTCGGCGAACCAGCCATCTGATGCTCACGGAAAGCCGCTTCATTACTGCGGTCCGCCATCGACTCAAATTCGTTTTCTACTTCTTCGTCAGTCGCTTCAAGATTTTCGGCCTTGACGACGGCTCGCAGAGCCAAGTCAACCTTGACGGCTTTTTGACTTTGTGGGCGCAAACCTTCAACGAAGGACTGAGCGTCTTGACCAGTTGCTTGGAGCCACTGATCAATGTTGATTCCCTGACCCTGAAACTGGCGAATCGTGTTTTCGACTCGTCGTTGAAGATCAGCAGCAACCATGACTTCGGGCGTTTCTATGTCAGCTAATTCAATAAGTGCATCGGTCACTTTTTCCACGACGACATTGCGAACCTGATTGAGACGATTTGTCGTGAGGCGATCAACCACTGACTCGCGCCACTCAGCGACATTCTCAAAATCTTCAATGTTTTCGGCAACCCAGGCGTCACTCAGTTCAGGCACCACGAGTTCTTGAACCGAAGTCAAAGTGACTGCGAAATCTGCGGGATCTTGAGTGCCAGAAGGAGTGTCGCTGAAAGCGAAAGAGGCACCCGCTACTTGACCGACGAGATTCTCATCAAATGATGGGGCTACCCACTTTTTGCCAATCTCATAGGACCATTCTTCAACCGCCAAACCAACAACTGGCTCGCCGTCACGGCTGCCTACTAAATCAACAATGACGAAGTCACCTTCTTTGGCGGCACGATCAACGGTCTCCAACTTGCCAAGACGGCGTCGCTCCGCATCAAGGACATCATCAATTTCTTGATCGGGCACTTCGATCGCCGGTACTTCGGCGCGAAGCCCTGCATAACCCGGCAACAAAATGACCGGACGAATTTCACAGGTCGCATCAAATGAAACGGGACCGTCCTCTTGGCCGCCAGTGATATCAATCTGAGGTGTGGCGATGATGTCCACATTGTGCTCGCGCACCGCCAAACCGAGATATTGGGGAACGGCATCACGCAAGGCCTGCTCGCGAGCGGCACCAATACCTATCCGAGCCTCAAGTACTTTACGAGGGGCTTTTCCGGCACGAAAGCCGGGTAAGCGCACCTCCAAGGCAATCTTGGCAAATGCAGCGTCAATGTCACGGGCAAAATCAGTCTCGTCTACTTCGACGGAGAGCTTGACTTTGTTGCCCTCTAGGGGTTCGCAGGTCGTCTTCACAGAGAGCAGAGTGTATCGGCGATGTCGCACTGAGGACTCGTCATAAGGCATAGTTGGTGTATGTCGTTTTACACTTGTTTTGGAGAGACCCGATGAAAGCCACCTGGAAGCCCCGATGGAAGCCCCATGCCTTGGCCACTCCGCATAGCGATCAGTTGCAACTTCGCCTTCGGGACAAAGTAGTCGCCATCGTTGATTTGGCCGATGTCCCCAATGGCACTGAGGGCAAAGTTCTCTTGGCCAATGGCTTCAATTGGGAGCGTTACCGCGTCCTATTTAATAACGGCATTGAACTTGGGGACCTAGACGGACGCAATATTGCACCCATTGGACGCACCGCCAAGCGTCTCGCCAAAGCCGCAGCGCGCCGCTAATCACGATCGTGTCGGGCTCGTTACTCCATCGTTTTCCGGCACTTGCTGGACCAGCGGGCATGTGGGCGAGATTTGATGGACCATCGGGTACACAAATGGTCGATTCGGCCATTTCAGCGGTCCACGAGTGGATGCTGTCAGGTCAGACCGCTGCCGTCGGAGGGCCTTTTGAGGCCGCTCAACAATGCCAAGAGTTGCTTGACATCACCCGAGTGACTCTCGGTCAATTATTCAATGCTGACCCGAGGGGTTTTAGTTTTGGTCCCAACACGACGACCAACAACATGGCGATGGCCAATGCCATTTCCGAAACCCTGCGTCCAGGTGATCGAGTCGTGGGCACCAAACTCGACCATGACTCCAACGTCATGCCCTGGCGGCGGGCCTGCGAAAGATCCGGCGCCGAACAAGTTTTGGCTGATTTTGATCCCCTCACGGGAGTCCTTGACACAGCCAGTGTGATTGCCCTGATTGACGAACACACGCGTTGGGTGACGTTGCCAGCGGCATCTAACTTGCTCGGCACCATGCCTCATTTGGAACCGATCATTAGCCGTGCTCATGCCGTCGGCGCATATGTCTATGTTGATGCCGTTGCCGCAGCACCACATCACGCCATTGATATTGCCGGCCTTGATTGCGATGTCTTAGTCACGTCGCCATACAAATGGTACGGACCGCACTGCGGAGTCATCTGGTGTCGCCCGGAATTGATGGCCGAACTTGATATCTGGCGTGTGCGTCCCGCAGGCGATAGTGGACCACGCAAATTTGAAACTGGAATGCCAAATTTTGAAGCCATCGCTGGAACGCAAGCCGCTGCCAGATTTTTAATCGAAGAGGGCATGGACCAATTGGCCGAATATGAGTCACAAGTTTTCTCACGCTTGTGGGACGGCCTCGGCAATATCGCTGGGGTTCGGCGCATCGGACCCAGCGATGGACAACTGCGAGCGCCCACCGCAGCATTTGTCATTGCCGATCTTGACCCGGCGCAGATCAGTGCCCGCTTGGCTACGGAAAAAATCGCTCTTTGGGATGGCCATGCCTACGCAGTTGAGGTGGTTGAACACCTTGGTCTTGCCAATCTGGGTGGGGTTATTCGCGCTGGCGTGGTGCGCTACATCGAAAACGACGACGTAGATCGTCTCCTCAACGCCATCGAGCGTTGCTGTCACTCAAAAAAATAGTCCTGGCGCCCAGCATGGATAAGAAATTGGCGGTAGTGCGCCACTACCTCTAGGCTCACGGGGTGCCCGCCAATACCACGACCGCAACAGATCGCATCTCACCAACACAAGGCGACGATTCCTCGTCGTCATTTCAAACTGACGGGCGCCGCGAGCGAGGCAACCGTAATAAGGCGGCAGTCGTCGCGGCCTTACTTGATCTTTATGCCCAAGGCGAGATTCAACCTCCGGCAGCACGAATCGCAGAGATTGCCAAAGTTTCCGAACGGTCCGTCTTTCGCTACTTCGACGACATGGAAGACCTCTCAGCCTTCGCCGTTGAGTTGCAATGGTCGCGCGTTAAAGATCTTTACGAAAATCTGGTAGCAGATGGAAACTTCAGCGAACGCCTTGCCGCTATCGTCGAACAACGTCTGCATCTCTACGACAAGGTCGAGAGCGTCTATCAAGTTGCGGTTCTCGCGGCGCGCAAGAACACCGTTGTCGCATCTGCTCTCAAGAAACGGCGCTCAATATTGCGCCATCAAACAATGAAGCAGTTCGCCCAAGAACTTGACAATCATCCTGACTCGGCCAACGCCCGACGAATTCTGGACTTCACCTTGAGTCTCGAAAATGTCGATTACCTGAAATCCGCAATGGGTCTCTCTAGCGCGAAAAGTTCCGAAACTTTACACGCAGCAGTTTCTATCTTGTTTCATCTTCAGCACTAGGACAAATACTCAAACTTGCGACGCCATTCATCAAGGGCCGCGTCGATCTGTACCGGCACCACTGGCGGCGAGATCAGATAACCCTGTGCCGCATCACAGCCGAGATCACGCACCATACGAAACTGATCCGCTGTTTCAACGCCTTCGGCCACCACTTGCATATTGAGAGAATGTCCGACGTCAATACCCGATCGCACCATCGGATCTGGCTCCACAGCAGCAATGTCTAAACGACTCACCATCGCTCGATCAATTTTTAGTTCTGTAAATGGGGCCACCAACAGTCGCTCATAGTTGCTAGTGCCGGTACCAAAATCATCAACCGATAAACGAAAACCTGCGATGCGCAAGCGGGTCAAGATGGCCAAGGCAGGAGCCACGTCAGTAATTGGCGCAGTTTCAGTGACCTCAAATGTCCATCTCTCACTAGGTGCCGCCTCAAGAAGGACGCGTTGCGCTCGTCGCGGCAATTCCTCGTCGTTGAGGTCCAACACGGAAATATTGATTGAGATATCAGCAAGCGATGCCAAAGCGCGATAGCGCTTTCGGTCACGAGCAGCCATCATCATCACTAAATCCAATAACTCGCTGGTGCGTGCCTCTTGTTCAACGAGGGCAACCAAAATCGCTGGCGAAACATCTCCGTGATCTTTATGGCGCCAACGAACTAGTGCTTCAACACCGAGCGCTTCACCTGTCTGCGTGGAGACCTTGGGTTGATAGGCGAGGTGCAAGAGATCTGGATCCAATAACAAATCAGCATTGATGATGACCTTGGGTCCGGTGGGATCCATGCCCTGATCAATCACCTGTGACCACTCCATCATCGTCGTTTTCAACACATCCAACGAAAATGGTTTGGCGAATGTACCGATCACGCGGAGTTTGTGCATCTCGGCAATTCGACCAGCGGTATCCAGCAGTGTTTGATCTGCCCCGCTCACCAGAATCACGGGCATGCCACGATGAGTTGCGCCCAACTTGCTCATGATCTCAATGCCATCTATTTCACCGAGAGACAGATCAAGGACAACTAGGTCAAAGCGACCACCGATGGCATCCTCAATATCTCTCGGAAGGCTGGCCGATGTTGCTTCAAAGCCAG
>WLTJ01000130.1 GCA_009705435.1 Actinomycetota bacterium
CGCGAACTCTGTGGTGGTGAAGCTGCGTATCCGTTACTTTTGTTGTTCGGTCTCAATGCGGTTGATGAACTTGATCGAGCAGCCTTCGGCGTTCTGCTCCCGAATATCCGTGAGCATTTCAATCTTGATCTGAGCACGATGTTGGCCATCGTGGCTCTTTCAAGTGTCGCTGCGCTCGCGTTGCAAGTCCCGATTGCTCAACTTGCCGATCGTTCCAAGCGGATACCGATCGCAGTTGTCGGAGCCTTAGTCTGGGGTCTCTTTTCGGGACTGACCGGTATCGCAATGGGTGTCATTGTGCTGACAGTTGCAAGAAGTGGCTCATCTCTTGGAAAAGCGGTTGTTGACCCAACTCACAACTCGTTGATTGCTGATTATTACCCCATTGAAGTGCGGGCCAAAGTCTTTTCATTCCATCGTTCTGCCAATGCCATGGGAGCATTTGTGGGTCCGCTGTCGGCTGGGTTTTTGGCGCATTATTTTGGTTGGCGAACTCCATTTCTGATCTTCACGATTCCGACCGTGATTCTTGCCATCCTGGCTATCAAATTGAGAGAGCCGATTCGCGGTTTCTGGGAACGCAAAGCGATGGGCGTCACTGATGAGATCGCCAACACCGAAGAAGAAGCGCCATCGTTCTCTGAGAGTTGGCGTACGGTGCAAAAAGTGCAGTCATTGAAACGTATTTGGTACAGCCTGCCTTTCTTGGCCACCGGTTTGATTGGCTTTGGGACCTTGGCATCGTTGTTGTATGACCAAGAGTTTGGCCTTGATGAACGGGCCCGTGGAATTGCCGCGGCAATCGCTGAGCCATTTCAACTCGTTGGTCTGATTGTTGGAGCGCGTTGGCTGACGAAAAAATTCGCCGGCAATGTTGCTGGTCTGACTAAGGTCGCTGGCTATGTCTCGCTTGTGGCAGCCGTTGCCTCAGCAGCGTTTGCATTGGCGCCGAATATTTACATTGCTGTGGCGGTGAACTGCGCCATTTCGGCATCGCTTGCTGTTCTTGGACCAGCAACCTTTGCTGTCTTGTCATTGGCCATCCCGCCACGTGCTCGAGCGACGGGCTTCTCCGTTGCATCACTGTGGATAATTCCGGGCTTAGCGATATTGCCGATGATCGGTTGGATTGCCGATAAAACTTCAATTCGCATTGGAATGCTGACCATGATTCCACTTTTCTTGATTGGAGGATTGATTCAGTTATCAATTCGAAATGTGATCATGGATGATATTGGCCAGGTGTGGCAGTCGGCCGCGGCTCGTTCTGAGGCTTTGTACGATCGCCGTCAAGGAAACGCCAAATTGTTGTTATTGCGCGGAGTTCATTCGGGGTACGACGGCCGCATGGTTCTACAGGGCATCAGTATGGATATGGAAGAGGGAGAAATTGTTGCTCTGTTGGGAACCAATGGAGCGGGCAAGAGCACCTTATTGAAATCCATCAGTGGAACAGTTGAAGCGGATAAGGGAGCCATCATTTTTGATGGACGTGACATTACGCATGCACCTCCACACGAAATTGCGGCCATGGGTATTGTGCAGATGCCTGGCGGGCAAGGTGTCTTTGGTTCTTTGACTGTGCGCGAGAACTTGGATCTTGCGGGTTGGACAAATCGGCGCGATCGCGATGGAGTGGCAAAGGCGCGCGCTGAAGTGATGGAGATGTTCCCCATTTTGGGTGAGCGGCTAGATGAACCAGCGGTGAATCTCTCGGGTGGCCAACAGCAGATGGTGGCTTTAGCAATGAGTTTCATCATGCGCCCGCGAGTTTTGTTGATTGACGAACTATCGCTCGGTTTGGCGCCAGTGATCGTTGGTCAGTTGCTACCAGTAGTACAACGATTGGCACAAGAGGGTGTCACCGTTGTATTAGTTGAGCAAAGTGTGAATATTGCTTTGACTGTCGCTCAACGCGCGTATTTCCTTGAGCGTGGAGAAATTCGCTTTGCGGGTCCCACCGCAGAATTACTGAATCGTCCAGACATCTTGCGATCTGTATTTTTGTCGGGTGCTGCACAGGGCGATTCATCGACGAATACGCTGACACCTCAAACTCGCGAGATTGGATCTGGCATTGCGCTACGTACCCAAGGTGTGGTCGCTGCCTTCGGTGGCATCCGCGCAGTTGACGGTGTCTCCATGGACATTCGCGAACATGAGATTGTGGGAATTATCGGACCAAACGGAGCGGGGAAGACGACCCTGTTTGATGTGATTTCTGGTTACACCCCGCTAACACAGGGGTTGATCGACATAGCGGGTCACAATGTCACCAAGTCGTCACCGACGGCGCGGGCCAACTTTGGGCTGGGCCGTTCATTCCAAGACGCACGGCTGTTCCCCGAATTGTCGGTGCGGGAAACTTTGGCCGTTTCCCTGGAACGCTGGGTGAAGAATCGCAGTGCTCTGGCCGCTGCCATGTATCTGCCTCCAGTTTTTGACTCAGAGGACGCAATCACGACCCGCGTCAATGAACTGGTCGAATTGCTGGGGCTTGGTGACTATCAGAACAAATTCATTCGTGAATTGTCCACTGGCACCCGCCGGATTGTCGACTTGGCCTGTCTTGTCGCCCATCGTCCGAGTGTGATTTTACTGGACGAACCCTCATCAGGGTTGGCTCAGCGAGAGGTCGAGGCATTGACACCTGTGGTGCGGCGCTTGCGCGATGACATGGGTTCTGCACTTGTGATCATTGAACATGATATAGCCTTCATTTCAGGGGTTGCTGATCGGTTGATTGCGCTTGATCAGGGCAGAGTTATTGCTGATGGGGTTCCAGTTGAAGTTCTTGAACATCCAATAGTTATTGAGTCATATTTAGGCACATCAAGTGCCGCGATCGCCCGATCAGGGCAAGGGGGATAAGTCATGCAACCATCAAGCAGTTCATCAAGTTCTGAGTCGGGTGGATCCAAGTCAGTGAAAAAATGGGGACCGATCGTGGCGATCGTGGCAGTGATAGCCATCATCGGCGGAATCGTCGCCTCATCAGGAGGGGATGATGCTGATCCATCATCCACCGAAGCGCCTGCCACAACGGATGCACCCGTTGACAGTGGTGCACCGAAGTCAGATACATGGGAATACCCATTGAGTTTTGTTGATGGCCAAGAGAAATTGACCGATGAAGCGTTCAACAAGATCGCTTGGGGTTCGCGTTGTGACGTTGAACTCGGAACGATCGCTGTGCCGAGTTTCTTCGCACCGCCGTGTATGGCTCCATTCACCGGAGATAACGGTGGAGCAACGGCTCAAGGTGTGACTGCCGATGAAATTACCATCGTGCATTATCAGGGTCCTGATGATGACCCAGTGATCGCCTATGTCACGCAGGCCATTAACTCTGATGAGACTAACGCTCAATCCAGCGAGACACTTGAGAACTACATCAAGTACTACGAGACCTACTACGAACTGTATGGTCGCAAGGTCAACTTAGTCACTTACATCAGTACTGGTTTCGCCACTGATGAAGTGACCGCACGCGCTGATGCCCAACGCATTGTTGAGCAATACGCCCCATTCGTTGTGGTCGGTGGACCAGCACTGACGAATGCTTTCAATGATGAACTAGCGGCTCGCAAGACGACATGTATGTGTGGCGGCGGCACTGCTCAATACTTAGGGGAGCGCGATCCGTATCTTTGGGCTATTGATGGCAGCAGCGAGCAGAAACAGCAGTTGCTCGTTGAATACATCGAGAAGCAGTTAGTAGGAAAACCTGCGTCGCATGCTGGAGATGCCCTCAAGGGTGAGATTCGCAAATTCGCACTGACTTATGTTGAAGGTGGGTCAGAGAGTAAAGATCTCGCTGACTTGGCTGTGACTCGCATGGCAGCAATTGGTGCTGACCTCGCTTTGGTTTTGCCATATCAACTTGATCCTGGCACGATTCAGGCAAGTGCTTCCCAGATCATTGCGAAAATGAAGGCAGAAGGCGTCACCACAGTCCTTCTCTCGACAGACCCCGTCGCTCCAGGTGCTCTGACTCGCGAAGCGACCGCTCAGGAGTACTACCCAGAGTGGATAGTGACCGCCAATACATTGACCGACACGAATGCATTTGGCCGTTCCTACGATCAAGCGCAGTGGGCCCATGCTTTTGGATTGTCAAGCCTTGCTGTCAAGACCAACCCTGAAAAGATCGGCTATGCCGTGACGTACAAATGGTTCACGGGTCAGGACACTCCATCCCCCGACGGAATTGGCGTTTTGATCCCAAGTTGGGAACTTTTGTTTGCTGGTATTCAGGCGACTGGTCCAAATCTGACTCATCAAACGTTAGGTGACAGTTTCAAATCATTCGAGACTAAAAAAGCAATCACGGCGCCTTACCTATCGTGGGGAGATCGTGGTCTGTGGGATGAAACGGACTACAGCGGCATTGACGATGTCACGTTGTTCTGGTGGGATCCAACAGCCACGGGAATGGATGAACTGAGCAAAGAAGGCACTGGCATGATGCAGTTTGTCGATGGTGGCAAGCGTTATCTGCTCGGCGAGATGCCGACTGAAGACAAGATGTTCGTCGTCGAAGGGGCAATAGCGATGTATGACACTGCTCCAGCGTCAGAAACTCCACCGGCATATCCAAGTCCCGCTGGCTGAGTTAGGGGGACCAGTTGATTGGTTCTCGACCATGTTCAATGAGTGCAGTATTTGCTCGTGAAAATGGTCGAGAACCGAAAAACCCATGGTGTGCTGACAGCGGTGATGGATGTGCTGACTCAATGACACTATGTCGCGAGGTATCAATCAGCGATTTCTTTCTTCGTGATGATGCGCCCCACAAAATGAAGACAGTGTGTTCGCTCTTGTCATTGATCAGAGTGATAATGCGATCACTGAATCGTTCCCAACCATGACCTTGATGCGAGGCCGCTTCGCCAGCACGCACGGTGAGGGTCGTGTTCAGAAGCAATACCCCTTCTCGCCCCCAAGCAGTGAGGTCACCATGATTCGGCGCTGGACAACTGATGTCAGCGCATAATTCTTGAAAAATGTTGCGTAAAGATGGAGGGATCCGCACACCCTGTTGTACCGAGAATGCCAATCCGTTGGCCTGCCCTGCGCCGTGGTAGGGATCTTGACCAAAAATCACGACCTTGGTGTCGGCGAGAGAAGTCAGAGCCAGAGCAGCGAACACTTGCTGCGCTGGGGGATATACCTCGGCCTCGTGTCTTTGCTGCTCAATGAAACTTTGTAGATCGTGAAAATACTGTTGCTCAAACTCGTGGCGCACATGTTGGCTCCAATCATTTGTCAACTCGCCGATCATTCTTGCCACGATAGGGGAATTGAGCCGACTGTTTGTCGGTGCTGCACCATTCGGGGCGTAGCCTGAAGTGATGAGTGGCGTTCCTCAGAGTCATATCGCCGTCGAGCAATGGCAGGGTCAACCTCGGGTGCCTTTGGCGAC
>WLTJ01000131.1 GCA_009705435.1 Actinomycetota bacterium
CTCCTTGTGGTCCCGACTATTTTCTATTTACGATTCGTTCAACGGCCTCGGCGAATGTTGCCCACGACGAGGTCATAGAAACCAGACGCTTCCGTCCATCCTTGGTCAATGCGTAGTACTTGCGGTGTGGCCCCTCATCTGAAGGCACGACGTAACTCGACAAGAGTCCATCGACAAAAAGACGACGGAGGGTTCCATAAACAGACGCCTCGGCCACTCCTTCCAAGCCGCCTTCTCTCAAACGCCTCACCACGTCGTAGCCGTAGCCATCCTCATCAGCCAATACGGCCAGCACGGCGAGATCCAGCACCCCTTTGAGCAACTGGCTTTGGTCCTGAGAACTTTCCACATTGGAAGTATTGCACATTGCATAGTAGTACGCAAGGCATATGAGCACTTATCTTCAAATGAACACAACGGCTCGATTTGGCTGATGTCAAATGGATGGCCGTATCGGCCGTTACATCAGGTGCGCTTAAGGTCGGTGACAACACCACCAGCGACACGCACAATGTCTGCTGGCGAAGCACCAAATACGTCGTTCCACGTTCCAGCAGCCGCCCACACCTCGTCGTACTGCAACAAGTCCGGATCAACGAACACGCGTAGCTGAGTGCTGTGACCAAACGGAGGCACGCCACCAATCGGAAATCCTGTGGCTTGGCGCACAACATCAGCATCGACCCGAGTGCACTTCAATCCCCCAGCAGCCAAGGCCAACTTCTTTTCGTCAAGCTGGTTCGACCCGCTGACATACGCCAAAACCACTTCGCCATCAACGGCAAAAATCAGACTCTTCACAATCTGCCCGAGTTCGACCCCAATTGCAGCCGCGGCGTCAGCCGCAGTCTTGGTGCCATCAGGAAAACGCCGTGGAACAATCTCAAGCCCTAGGGCGCGAGCAGCCTCAACCACGCGAACGACGTTGGGATGCAGTGCTTCACTCATAAATCAAAGAGTACCCGATGCCAATAACTGATCAATTGCCTCAGCCAAACCTCGATCACGCTCAGTAACCACACCTTTGTCGTGGCTGATCAAAGTGATGTGCACAGTGTTGTAACTATTGCTCCAGTCGGGATGGTGATCCATCGTTTCTGCCAAGACCGCCACTTGGTTCATGAAAGTCCAGGCCTCAACAAAATCGGCGAATTCAAAATCACGATGCAAACCTTGACCATCTTCATGCCAAGCGCTGAGATTCATGGATATAAATTCAATCCCATCGGATCGCTCATTGACGCTTCTTCAACAGTTTCTTCGGGGGTGAAAGCAGCGTAGCCATCGCGCTCAAGAACATCTGCTAGTTCAGGGCCGCCGGTTTCAACGATGCGTCCCTTCACCAAAATATGAATCTTGCTCGGGCGAAGTTCGGTCAAAAGCCGACTGTAGTGAGTGATCACTAGGGCACCTAGATTGTCTTCGCTTGTTGCATCCATGACGCGACGAGCGCAATCACGCAATGCGTCAACGTCAAGGCCCGAGTCGAGTTCGTCGAGAATAACAAACAGCGGCTTCAAGATCGACAGCTGCAAAGTTTCGTTGCGCTTCTTTTCGCCACCTGATAAGTCGACGTTGAGCGGACGATCTAAGAACTTCTCGTCAAAGTGAATGCGAGCAGCCTCGGTCTTGAGCAATGTGTCAAGGCGAGCGATGTCTCCATCGCGACCACGGCCCTTCAAGGCCTCGGACAAAACATCGTTCAACTTGACGCCAGGAACTTCAGTCGGGTACTGCAGCACCAAGTGCAACCCCGCAACTGCACGTTGCCATGTCGGTAATCCCAACATTTCAACACCATCAAGGAGCACTGATCCAGAACTAATGCTGTAGCCCTTGCGACCCAACACGACTGCCGACAAAGTGCTCTTGCCAGCACCATTTGGGCCCATCACTGCGTGCACTTCGCCTGATGAAATTTTTAGATTGACACCATGGAGAATCTTTTTGTTACCCACCGATGCGTGAAGATCACGTATTTCAAGTGTGCTCATGACACTGATCCTTTTGCTGAAACATGTATGTCGCCATTGATAACGCTGGCTGAAAAAACGGGCACGGGTTGTGTGGCAGGGAACGTGTTTGGCAGTCCCGTTGTCAAACTAAATGCGCTTCCGTGCTTAGGACATTCAAGTTGCTTCTCGGCGCACCACACTTCACCACCATCGCTGAGAGAAACGTTGGCATGGCTGCACACATCTCCGATGGCGTACACATCATCGCCAATTCGCACTAAGGCAACGGCAACGCCATCTACGGAGACTTTCTTGGCGGTTCCGGATTCAATTTCGTCGAGACGACAGACGATACTCACGCGCCGACTCCAATCGAGAGTTTATTGGCAACCTGTTGGCGCAACGATGCGGCCAAATTACCCACTGGCAGTTGAGCAAGTACTTCATCGAAGAAACCAAGTACTACAAGTCGTTGCGCAACATCGGGATTCACACCGCGGCTCTCGAGATAGAACAACTGATCTTCGTCAATCGGGCCAACTGTTGATGCATGACTGCACTTCACATCATTGGTTTCGATTTCAAGGTTGGGAACGCTTTCGGCCCAAGCGCCATGTGACAAAGTCAGGTTACGGTTGGTCTGATAGGCGACAGAACCCTTGGCATTGTTGTGAATCTTAATGAGGCCGGTGTACACACTTTTCGCAGTGTCCTGCACCGCACCCTTGAACAACAGATCGCTCGTTGTGCGTGGCGCGGCATGCTCTTGCAAAGTACGAAAATCGTGCATTTGAGTTCCACCCGCAAAATACAAGGCCACCTGACGAGTATTACTACCTTGGCCGAGTAAACGAGCCGCAGTACTCACTCGCGCGTAATCTCCACCCAGGGCAACAGTGGCTAACAAAGTGTCAGAATCGCGATGACCTTGACTGTGATGCTCACCAATCTGCCACGTCTTATCACCAAGTTCATTGATCGCCAAATATCGCACTCGAGCAGATTGCGCTGCACGAGCATCAAGGACCGGGACTACCAGCGAACGGACGCCGTCGTTAGAGATAAAACGCTCGACAACAGTGACTTCGCTATTTTCGGCTGCGTCAATCACGAGGCGAGGAAAATAAATATTGCCCTCACCATTCAAAGTATGAGTGACAATGATCGGTTCGCTCGCCACGACTCCACGCGCCACTGAGATCACGATGACATCCATGTGTGCCAAGTTCAAACTATTGAACAGATCACTGCTTGTTGTCTCACTAAAGAGGTCGGCGAAAGCGGGATCAACGGCAACTGCTGAGGCCGATACCTGAGTGACGGTCACTGCGTCGGAAAGCCCGGCGATGCTCGTCGGCGTTTCGGCCACAGTAAAGGTTGCAAGATCTAGCTCACCGATACGGCTATAACGCCAAATCTCTTCGTCAGTAGTGGGGAATGACGCTGCAGTTGCCCGCTCGTGAGCGGATTGGCGAACCTGAGACCAGGTGGCACCAAGACTGAGCGCCGCATCGGGGGTAAGAACGGGCACGGGTAAATATTACTACCGCCGTAGGAGAAATTCACCCTACAAGTTCAGTCCTTTGGACGACGTCGAAAGAATCGCTTGATTCCCTTACGCCGTGCTTGTTCGGCTCGGACCTCAGCGAGCACCTCGGCTCCAATGGCGTTGAGTATCTCTTCGGCCTCGTCTAGGACCGCTGCTGCAGACCCATCATCAAGCCCTGGCGGCTCGGGAGTGTTACGGGGTGGTACGAGAGACCCGTAGACCCAGCCGGCATCTGGACGACGAGCATAAGCACTGCAATTTTCGGGACAACGCCAAGGAGCTTCAGGGGCTAAATCAAGATTGCACTTGCGTACCGTGTCGCCATTGGCATACGTGCGGCTTTCAAAGTTTTTGCACTCCTGATGCATCGGCATGCAACCAATCTAGCCGTTGTGGTTCTGGTGCTGGATAGTGCCATATATGGCACTATCCAGCACCAGAACCACAACGGGGTCAGCCGACTGAACCTTCCATCTGGAGTTCAATCAAACGACTCCACTCAACGGCGTATTCCATCGGCAAGGTACGTGTTACGGGCTCAATGAAACCGTTGACAATCATGCCCATGGCCTGCTCTTGTGAAAGACCACGACTCTGCAAATAGAACAGTTGCTCATCAGCGATCTTGGACACAGTTGCTTCGTGGCCAATCTGGGCATCTTTCTCGCCGACTTCCATATATGGGAAAGTGCGACTTTCGCTTTGATCGTCAAGAATCAAGGCATCACACTGGACGTGGCTCTTGCAGCCGTAAGCACCTTCATCAACGCGCACGAGTCCACGGTAAGCAGTGATGCCGCCGTCTTTGCTGATTGATTTCGACACAATCTTTGATGTGGTTTCAGGAGCTGCATGAACCATCTTGGCCCCAGCGTCTTGATGCTGACCTGCGCCCGCATAAGCAACGCTCAGCACTTCGCCTGTTGCCTTGGGTCCAACCAAGTACACACTTGGGTACTTCATGGTGAGCTTTGAACCGATGTTGCCATCGATCCATTCCATGTGGCCTTCTGCTTCAACACGAGCACGCTTGGTGACCAAGTTGTACACGTTGGGCGACCAGTTCTGAATCGTTGTGTAGGTCACGTGAGCACTTGGCTTCACGATGATTTCAACAACGGCCGAGTGCAGCGAATCGCTGGTGTACACCGGAGCTGAACAACCTTCGATGTAGTGAACCTTTGAACCCTCGTCAGCAATGATGAGCGTGCGTTCAAACTGTCCAGCATTTTCAGCGTTAATACGGAAGTATGCCTGCAGCGGCATATCGCATTCAACGCCTGGTGGAACATAGATGAACGATCCACCCGACCACACGGCGCTGTTCAAAGCAGAAAACTTATTGTCTCCTGGAGGAATCACGGTGCCGAAGTATTGCTTGATGAGTTCGGGATACTCGCGCAACGCAGTGTCCATGTCACAAAACAAAATGCCCAATGCTTCAAGATCTTCGCGGTTGCGGTGGAAGACAACTTCTGATTCGTATTGCGCAGTGACACCAGCCAAGTACTTACGCTCGGCTTCTGGGATGCCCAACTTTTCGTAGGTTGCTTTCATCTGCTCGGGGAGATCGTCCCACTCATCAACTTGCGCGGTCGCAGGACGGAGGTAATAAAAGATGTCTTGAAAATCGATGTCTGGCATGTTCTTAGAAAACCATGGCGACATTGGCTTCTTCTCAAACAGGCGCAGGCTCCGCTCACGGAAATCAGTCATCCACTTGGGCTCGCCCTTCCACCATGAGATCTGATCAACGACTGGCTTACTCAAACCTTTTTCCGGTTTGAACGCGTATTCCACGTCATCGCTCCAACCGAGGGAGTATTTGCTGAGGTCGAGATCAAATGAGGTCATCTTGCGGGCTCCAAACGCTGGGAGGGCCTGTCAAACAACAAACCCAACTAACTGAATTAA
>WLTJ01000132.1 GCA_009705435.1 Actinomycetota bacterium
GAACTAACTACTGTCACGAAGTTCATTTTAACTATTTATCTCAGCTCATCCAAGTTGAGGTGAACGCAGTTGAACCGTTAATGGCACAAGCTAACGCAACACCTTCAGGAGACTTGACATCACATGTACCGTGGACGGCACTCGTAAACGAGTTAGCCCAAACTGTGTGCTGCAAGAAGATGTAGGTGTAAGCATCATGGATGTTCTGACTGATTTGCTTCTGGATTGGAGCTTCATCGGCCTGAGTCGGTGCTACTTGAGCCTCGAGCAACAATGTGTCTCGGCTTTCGTCGCAATAACGTGGCCAGTTCAATGAAAGGGCACCGATTGTGCGGCAGAGCAACCAAACATTGTCTTGAGCCGGTTGGGCAGCACCAAATTGGCGCCATCCAATGACATTGTATTGTCCAAGGGCCGCTTCCTGAATGTGGGTATCCTGAGGAAGCTCCTGATTCAATACATTGAAACCAGCGGCACCCCAACTTGCGTTGAACAGGTCAGTGATGCGTTGTCCAACATCGGATGGACCGGTGTACTGCCATTCCATATTGACCTTACCGTCGGTGCAGGTTGGTGAGCCATCTGCTGTCAAAAGGCCTTCGGCGCAGTATTCGGCAACTAGAGCAAGCGCAGCTTCTGGATCGTCTGCCTCTTGCTTGATGGTCTCATCGTAATATGGACTCTCCGGAGTGAATCTTTGATCAGCCAAACGAGCTTCGCCATTGCCGAATAATGTGTTGTATTCCAAACGTGGCGTGGCCAAGGTGATTGCTTTGCGAACGCGAATGTCGTCAAAAGGTGCATTCACTGAGTTGATCATCAGAAAACTCTCTTCACCATTGTCATCAATGATGTTGAAGATGGACTCATCGGCACGAAGTGGGGCTAATGACTCGGTCTCAGTGGTGTGCATGGCATCAAGTTCGCCGTTCTGGAGAAGCTCAAGTCGCGTTGCGGGGTCAACCACAGGAGAGAATTCAATTGCATCAAGCCAAACGTCTCCACCCCACCACTCCTCGTTACGAACGAAGCGTGTGACGGAGTCCTGGGAACGACTGTCAAATTTGAAGGGACCAGTTCCTACTGGTGCCTGATTCAAAGTTGGATCGGCGATCGCTGCTGCCAACCATGTGGGTGAGGCGACATATCCCAACTGGGATCGCAGTGCGTGAGGGAACTGTAAGTTGGCATCCAAGAGGTGATAGATCAGAGTTAGATCGTCAACGATCTCGACAGCGTTTTCAGCCGGGTAGAACGGGCGAACTGCAAGTCCAACGAGTGGAGCTGCGTAGGCAGCGTCAAAGTTGGCTTTAACAGCTGCCGAATTGAGCGGGGTGCCGTCATGGAACAGGATGCCAGGACGCAAGACGAGAGTCCAGTCCTTGAGGTCTTCTGAAGGTGTCAATGACTCTGCCAAGTTGGGAACCCAAGTACCGTCAGCGGCAAGGGCAGTCAGAGTATCAAAGACCGCATTTCCCATGACGTAGGCGGAGACAGCGAATGCTGAACTGGTTGGATTCAAGCCGTCAGTTTCGGCTTCAACTCCGTAACGAAGTGTTCCGCCGGCAACGGGAGTCCCAGGTGCTTCGGTGGTGGGTGCTTCGCTTGTGGGCGCTTCGGTGGTGGGCGCTTCGGTCCCTTCGCTATCGCTACCGCATGAAGCGGCAAGGAAAGCAAAAGTTAGGCCTACTGCTATTGCAGCGCGATAACGCCGTGATTTTGTTACCTGCATAAATTCCCCCTTATTCGTCATGGAAATCCCTTTTGAGACGTCCGTCACTTGCGAGGCTAGCACGACCCTGCGGATCTGTGAAGTTGGGCGCTAACGAGTTGCCATATGTGACTTGCTCGACCGATTGATGACTCGCAGTTGCTTTTTCGGCGAGGGATACACGAAACTGCAGGGATGTCCAAGGCACATCGGCGAAGACTTGACGGATTGACGAGGGCTTTACCTCATCGCTTAAACACCAATAATCCCAATTTCCTTGTCATCTCCGAAATGCACGATGAAGCGGTTTCGCAGAATCGACCGTGTTATCGCGATCCAACGAGCGGATACAGCGTGTTCACTGCGGTGTTCTTGAGCGACAGGGGTTACTGCTGCGTGAGCGGTTGTCGTCATTGTCCGTTTGAACCTCTACAGTAATCGGTGAGTTGTTTGACGGTTTTCGGAGAGATGTATGACCACTAGCATGATGGCAAAATTTCGCGTGTCTGCGACGAGACCTCTGCAGTTGAGCGCGATATCGACTGACGACAACCTGGGATGGGATAAAAGCTCTCAAAAAGGCGAGTTGGAAAAAGTAGTCGGAGAGATGGCCTTTGAGCAGCACCGTTTAATGGCTGAGGCCAAACAGAGTCTGCTCATCGTTCTTCAGGGGCGAGATGCTTCCGGTAAGGACGGGCTGGTTCGGCACGTGATGACCGGCATGAATCCTGCCGGAGTACGGGTCACAAGTTTTAAAGTGCCAGCCGGCATTGAAAAACAACACGACTATCTATGGCGCTGCCATGACTCGTGTCCTGCTCGGGGCGAGGTCGGCGTCTGGAACCGTAGCCATTACGAAGACATTTTGGTGCCGCGGGTCAAAAACCTTGTGGGCGAGGAAGTGTGGAAGAAGCGTTATCGCCATATTCGCGATTTTGAGCAAATGCTGGTTGACGAGGGAACGCGAGTGCTCAAATTCTATTTACATGTCTCGCATGACGTTCAGCGTCAACGACTGCAAAAGCGGATTGATAATCCGGAGCGGAGTTGGAAGCATGATCCCAGCGATCTTTCCGACCGAGAGATCTGGCCAAAGTATGAGCAGGCCTACGAAGATGTTCTGCGGGAGACATCGCGCCCGCATGCCCCTTGGTATGTCATACCTGCTGACGTGAAATGGGTACGGGATCTAGCAGTAGCGAAAATTATATTAAAGACGTTGCAGGAGATGGACCCCAAGGTTCCAGTTCCTAGTAAGGACCTCAAAAAGATCATCGTTCCCGAGTGAGCGAGAGTTCTTCTGTATCTGACTAATAGGGCGTAGCAAGGTTCGAGCGTCTACATTTGGTGATGGCGGGCCGAACGGGCTCACAGCACTCTGAAAGGCCGACGTGTCGAACCAACGTGAAATTATGACTTGGGAGATTTTCGGAGAGGCTTCGCGAGCGTTGGCACAAATGGTTGCCGAAGACGGATACGACCCCGACATGATTCTCTCGATCGCTAGGGGCGGTCTATTAATTGGTGGAGCTCTGGGATATTCGCTAGCAGTCAAAAATGTGTACACCATGAATGTGGAGTTTTATACGGGTGTCGATGAGCGACTAGAGGTTCCCCGAATTCTCCCGCCTGCTCCCGACTTCGTGGACCTTGGTGATGCCAAGATTCTGATTGCTGATGATGTGGCAGATACTGGTCACACATTGCGCAGCGTACAAAAATTCTGTGAAGGCAAGGTCGGCGAAGTGCGCACAGCGGTTCTCTATGAAAAGTCGCACTCTGTCGTGCAAGCAGATTATGCATGGAAGAAAACAGATCTGTGGATCAACTTCCCGTGGAGCGATAAAGATCCTTTCATCGTCCGCGAAGGTCATGTGCGCGACGCTTGAGTAAAAGACTCTAGGAACGACTTCTTCTACTCAGTTTGAATCTTCAGCGCCCAGGTGAGCCTTGGCAGTAGTCGTTGGTGTAGACGGATGAAACATCGTCTGTAATTTCCACGCCTTGAGATGCATAAATCGGTTGCAAAATATCGTATAGATCTTGAACTTTTGTCTCATCGAAGGAGCAGTACGTTCCATCTGGGCTATTCGCACCAATGTTTTTCTCCTCCAATAACTGCAAGCCGGCCAAATTAAGTTCTGCACTAAGGCTCCAAAAGCCGTCGTACTCTTCATTGATTTCAATCATCCTGTCGGTGATGGGAGTCGGATTGTTGTAGAAGTCCACCCATGCTTGTTGCATTTTTGGAACCAACAACTTGAGGCAAGCATCAAGTTCTGTAGCTCGGCTCTTGAGCATCGTGATTGTTGCTGGATAGTTGTCGAAACCAAGTTCAGAGACAGTGAAAAATGAGACATCCGCTGGCGCTCCGTCCTTCCAGAGAATGTCATTTTCGTATTTGTAGATTTCGTTGGTGGCAAATCCTTGTTGCAAAATAGAGCCGCCTTTGCTGACCCAAGTGGCGTCGGAACCGTTGTAACTCGGGTCGCTTTGTTCTGGCATCAGATAACCCTTGTCAATCATGAAATCGATATAGGACAGGCCTGGAAAGTGCACGAAGGAGGCACCACTGGCAGCAATGTCAGTTGGAGTCTTGATTGCGTACTGAGTTGGATCCCACATCAGCATTTGAGGATCTTGATCAAGAGTTTTTGCGATAGCAATCAGCGGAAGAGCGGCAGAGTCTTTGATCAGGTCAGCTATTCCGATGTAAGCCATATCGGCTTGCCCGTCAACGAGGACAGAACTGTTCTGCTTATCAAAGTTTTTTGTGAGAATTTCTACTTCTTGTAATCCACCGACTGCGTATTGCTGCTGCACCGGACCCGAGTAGGAGACACTGTTTTTGTCAGCGGTGCCAGAGGGTCCGATCAACTGATATGTGCCACCATGTTCAAGTTCTGGAAACCAATCTGTCTGAATCGTTAATTTGGCGGGGCAGACTCCCGTAGCCGGGTCTGTCTTCTCGCTTGTATCCGAACTACATGCCACAAAGATTGAAGTGAGGCTGAAGAGTGAAACTAATGCGGTGACACGTCGGGGGGACATGATTCTCCTTTGGTTACAGCAGACTTTAGCGGGATGCATAGAAGTCGGCTAATCATTGTCGTGCCAATCCCTGATGGCGCGGGTTGTGACCCACCCGACAAGAAGAAACATCAATACTCCGAAGATTGAAGCCGTGATCGTGCCTGCGAACATCTCTGGTCGTTCAATTGACTTTTGCTGTCGGGTGCGGATGTAGTACCCAATTCCTTTTTCTCCCTTAACAAAAAAGAAATCTGCGACGACTGAACCAATGACCGCACTGCCCGATGCGATACGGATGCCAGTCATCAGTGAGGGTAATGCGCTGGGAAGTTCAAGGCGCCAGAGCCGAGTGCGACGAGAGACGTGATTGAGAGTGAAGAGGTCGTGATGCATCTGGTCGGTTGATTGAAGACCGAACAAAGTGTTGGTGATCACGGGAAAGATAGCGATCAGAACTGTGACGACGAGACGCACGCCCAGTTCCTCACCGAACAACTGGGTGAGAAGAGGTGTGATCGCCAGGATGGGAACCGTCTGTAGGACGACGGCGTAGGGGAACAAGGCTCGTTCAACGCTTCTGGAAAGGTTCATCAGCACGGCTAGTGCTATTCCGAGAAGTATCGCGATGGACAGTCCCAAGATCGTGACCTTGACTGTTGGCCACATGTAGC
>WLTJ01000133.1 GCA_009705435.1 Actinomycetota bacterium
AACATGCTCGTACGTCGAGCACGAATGTTATTGGCGATGATTTCGTGGTTGTTTTCGGTCATCAGCAATCACTACTTTGAAAAATGTTGAGCCATCCGCTCAAGCGTCGCTACCATAAAATTTTTATTTGTCGCTGGTGATTTTCTCAGACGTAGTACCAAAGGTGATTTCGAGCCATTCCAGTCAAACTGCTCAGTCACTTGTGTGCCACCCTCGACGGCTTCAAGTTTGTAACGCCAGATGTGGCCGCCGAAATGGCGCCAAGCAATCAGGTTTGGTTCGTTGAATTCAACAATTTCATTAGTGATCTTGTATTTCATACCGATCTTCATATCCATACCAAACTTCGCACCAAGGGACAACCGCTCGGGAGCATCGGATCGGGCCTTGAGTACTGAGCCTGAACCATCAATCAAAGAATGCTGATTCGGATCAGCTAAGAGGTTGAAAATTTCTGTGGGGGATGCGGGGACAAATCCGCTCACCGAGACAACTTTTGCTGGATCTTGAACTTTCATAGGTAACTTCCGTTTTCTTTAGTTTTACTTGGATGAAAGGTAAGAGATTACCGTATCAGCACAGCGTCGCCCGGAGTACAAGGCGCCTTGAGTTGAAGCAGTATCGCGATGATCCCCGCAGACAAAAAGTCCATCTCCGAGTGACTGTTTTTTCTGCGGTGAAAATGGTGGAGATTGATCGGGCTGACCGTGCTCAATTCGGTATGTGCGCAGATGCACCCATTGTTGTACTTGTGCGCCGAACATTTCCTCAAGTTGAGGGCGCGCCAGTGCTTCGAGATCACCTTGGTAGTGACCTGGCATGGCAGCAGCGATGAGGTGTTTGCCGGGCGGCGCATAAGAAGCCGAAACATTACTCATGACTGCGATATTGAGGACTGGCCCTCGCGCCGTGCCATCAAGAATGATGAGATTTTTATCTGTCGGAGCAATGTCGGCTGAAAAATAAACGCATCCCACACTGCGTGAGATAACGGGTTCAATGCCAGTCAACACACTCGCCGACGGACCTTCAACGGCGACAATCACACAGCGACAAGAAATGTGTTGTCCGTCTTTCAAGGTCACACTGGTACCTGAGACTTGGGCGACAGGTGAATTGAGATGAATTGTCGCGGGATCGAGATGTCCCGCTAATTGCCTTGGAATCATGCCCATTCCGCCTGAGGGAACAGCGGCATCACCTTGCGAGAGCATGCGAAAAATGGTGTCAAACATTCGCCGTGAAGCACTGAGTTGTGGATCCAGTTGGATTCCACCAACGAGGGGAGTGAAGAAACGTTGAATCATCCGCGATGAGAAGCCTGACTTGCGGAGCATCTCGGATGTTGTCATGTCCTCACCCGACAACAGACGTGCTGCGTCACCTCGGCGCACGCGATAGCGCAAAGCTACGATGCGTAATTTGTCAAGCACCGACCCGATAGGGGCGATTGCCGTCGAAAAAGTGGTGAGCGGACGGCGTAAGGGGTCAGAGACAACATGTCCTTTCTTCTTCAGCCATACCAAAGCTCCTGGTTCAAATGCGCGTAGATCCAATGCCGACACATCAAATTGTCTTTGTAGTTCGGGATAGGCCGTCAAGATCACTTGAAACCCGCGATCCAAGGTGAAGCCGTCCATGTAATCAGTGCGTACACGACCACCGATGTCATCAGATGCTTCAAGAAGATGAACATTCAATCCATTCTCTTGGAGCACTCGGGTGGCGCTGAGGCCAGCCAAGCCAGCACCAACCACGACCACATCACATGTGGCTGGAAGTGCCGTGTTCATTGATGATTATTCGCCGTCATCGTTCAACTAGGACGCTGAAGAAGTGAACGTAAGGCTGACTCAAGATCTGAATGAATAAAGGAATAGCCGGCACCTTGCAAAATACGCGGCAGAACTTTTTGTCCAGTGAAAAGTAAGGCATCTGCTAGTTCACCACCGAGCAAAAGTTTCGGTCCAAAAGAAGGGACTGGCATAAACGAGGGACGATGCAGCACCTTTGCCAGCACCTTGGTGAACTCACCTTGGGTGACTGGTTGTGGAGCCGTGAGATTGACAGCTCCAGTGACATTGGCGCTGAGCAAGAAATCAATAGCGGCTATTTCGTCATCAATGGAAATCCAACTCTGCCATTGCTTACCTGTTCCCATTTTTCCGCCTGCGCCGATTTTGAACAATGGCAATAATTTGGCGAGTGCGCCACCAGCAGGACTGAGCACAATGCCGGTGCGCAAATGAGCCACCCGAATACCGACTTTTGAGGCGGGATCGGTCGCTGCTTCCCATTGCTGACAGACGTCGGCGAGGAACGTGGATCCATTCTGTGACTGCTCGTCAAATGTCAGTGTCTCTGATGCACCGTAAATGCCGATCGCCGAACCTGATAACAATATTTTCGGCCCATCACTGAGGTCGGCCATTGCCTGCGCTAGCAGAGCGGTGCTTTTGGTGCGACTTTCAAGGATTTCTCTTTTGTATTCGGCGGTCCATCGTTTGTCACCGATGCCAGCACCAGCGAGGTGGACGACAGCATCAACACCGCTGAGACGAGTGCCGTCAATCTGGCCTGAAGCAGGATTCCAGGCGATTGTTGTGTCGGAGGAGCGACCAGTTCGAGTGAACTTCAGTACCCGATCTCCGCGAGCCGTTAAGTGGTTGGCCAGAGCAGTTCCGATCAGGCCACTTGCTCCTGTGATTGCAATGGTGCGACTTGTCATCTCAACAGATTACGAGAGTGACGGAGCAAGTGTCTGACTGGGCGAGAAAACAGTTGACAGCGATGGGCCTGACGACTAGATCTCGACCGTGGATCCAACTTCGAAAATCTTGTCATTGGGAAGATTGAAGAACCGACCCGCACTATCCGCGCCGCGATTGAGAATGACGAAAAGATGTTCAAACACTGGATTCATTCCAGGGGCCTTGCCAGAAATCACAGATTCATGACCAAGGAAAAAGGTGGCGTCGTCAAGGTTGAAATCGAATCCTCGTTCTTTGATTGCGAGCAAGGCTTCCACCACATTGGGTTCTTCGGTAAACCCGAAGCTCAGAAGAATTTGAAAGACCCCAGGTTCGACACGCGTTACCGTGGAACGTTCTTCAAGGGCGACACGGGGGATATCTGCAGTCTCAACTGCCACGATCAGGGTGCATTTATGCAAAACCTTATTGTGCTTCAGATTGTTCACTAAGGCTGGTGGTGCCTTGCCGAGATCCTTGAACATGAATACTGCAGTGCCTGGAACTTTGGCAACGGTGCCGTACTCGTCCAAGACATCGTTGATATCGCGTTCACCACGATTGATGCGTTGCGCCACAAGTTGGCGGCCTTTTCGCCAAGTCATCATTTGCACCAACAAGAAGATGGCGATGATGAGTGGGAACCAACCACCTTCTGGAATTTTGGGAATGTTTGCACCGAGGAAGGCCATATCAATGATTGCCAGGGGCACACAAATGCTCAGGGCTTTGAACTTGGACCACTGCCAGCGATTGACCGCAAGTATGTAGAACAAAGCGGTGGTAATCGCCATCGTCGTTGTCACGGCGATGCCGTAGGCGGCAGCAAGGTTGGCAGAAGTTTTAAAGGTGACGACGAGCCCGATACATCCGAACATCAACAACCAATTCACGAGAGGTACATAGACCTGCCCACGATGATCTGATGACGTATGAAGAATCTTGATGCGTGGGAGATAATCGAGTTGCACTGCTTGAACAGTGAGAGAGAAAGCGCCCGAAATCAGTGCTTGTGAGGCGATCACAGCGGCCATCGTGGCCAAGATAACGAGCGGAACGATGGCCCATTCGGGTGCCAATTTGAAGAACGGACGCTCGGCAGCTGTTGGGTCGGAAAGAATGAGTGCGGCTTGACCAAAATAGTTCAGTAACAATGCAGGCAAGACGGCGAAATACCACGTCATCTGGATTGGCTTACGACCGAAGTGTCCCATGTCGGCGTATAAAGCTTCGCCTCCAGTGACGACCAAGAAAATGGATCCGAGGGTGAGAAATGATTTCATCGGCGAAACCATAAAAAAGTCGTAGGCATACGTTGGACTGATGGCCTTCAGCACACTTGGTCGCTGAATGATTTGGTTGAGTCCAAGTCCCGCCAAAGTAGCGAACCACAACACCATGATGGGTCCAAAAACGCGACCGATGCCTGCGGTGCCCCGTTTTTGTATGAGGAACAAAACGGCCAAAATGACAACTGCAATAGGAATAATCAAACTGTCGAAGGCAGTGGTTGTTTCTTTGACACCTTCAACGGCGCTGAGAACCGAGATCGCTGGGGTGATCAGACCGTCTCCATAAAGCAGGGCTGTTCCAAAAATACCTAGGGCGACAGCGAAGGAAAGTTTTTTGCTTGCCGAACCCTTGGGCATGATCATCGCCGTGAGTGCCAAAATTCCACCTTCACCGTGGTTGTCGGCGCGCATCACAAACAGCAGATATTTGACGGAGATGATCAAAATCAAAGCCCAAAAGACGACGGAGGCGACGCCTAAGGCATAGACCGGATTTGTTGCATCTAGGTGTTGGTGATGAAAGGCTTCGCGAAAGGCATAGAGCGGTGATGTTCCGATATCCCCATAGACGATGCCTAATGCTCCCAAAGCGAGAGTGCCCATGCCGACCTGATGTCCATGCGTACCTTGCGAGGAGGTTGACTGCTCCGATGAAAGATCCTGCGATGACACATTGTGGATGCTAGCGATCTTGCCCACCTGAGTCGGTGCTTGCCCGCATGTGATCAAAGCCACCCTCCGAATTTTTGTGCTCATCGGGGCTCACTCGCTCTAAGATTTGACTACCCATGAAGACGCGCACGTTACTTTTGCTCTCGGTTGGCTGTGGGCTACTGATTCTCCTGGCGGGTGGATTCAAACTTTTCCAGGTCGCTACGGATCGCACTGAAGCAGAGGTGTTGGTCCTCGGGACCTCCGCCACAATCGGCGATATGACAGTCACGGTGAGCAGTATCGAGGTGACCCCAGACGGTCTGGCAGTGAGCGTCAAAATGTTTGGTGTGGCGGGCGAACCAGTTATTGAGGACTGGCGACTTCTCGGTGATGGTCAGGTCCTTGAACCCTCGAAAACTGTGGCGGCGGGAGTTTGTGACGCTGCAAGCGTTATTCCTCCGGACAATGCCCCAGTATTTTGCATTTTGCGGTTTCCGTTGGTCAAAACCGTTCAAGCAGTGGCCTACACACGGGCGGGCGAGCAGCGCCAGTGGGGTCCATGACCCGAGGGCATCATGACACAGGTCATTGACCCATGGGAATTGGGTCTCTGACGGCTACGGTTGAGAATTGCAACGCGCAATAGCGCTCGTTTTTGGAGGTGGCCTGGATGGCCGAGCAATTTGACCTCGTAGTGATTGGTGGTGGT
>WLTJ01000134.1 GCA_009705435.1 Actinomycetota bacterium
GAAGTCGAGCGCCATTTCAAAGACCTTGAAAAAGATGCCGAGCGTCTTGAAAAAGAAGGCGCTAAAGATGCCGAAGTCAAGGCCATGCAAAAAGTGGCCGACAAGGATCTTGCCGGTGTTCGCGAGCGTTACGCAAACGAACTCGATGTTCTGAAGCGCACATGGGACTTGTTCAAGAGCTTGCACCCACGTCAAATCATTGAAGATGAAGTGCTGTGGCGCGAACTTCGTGATCGCTTCGAAGACTACTTTGAGGGCGGGACAGGCGCTGACGCCATCAAGTCATTGATTGATCGCATTGATTTTGAAGAAGAAGAAATCAAACTGCGTACTGCCATTGACGCGAAAGATGGCAAGAAGCCGCTGAGTGCACAACGTAAGCAGAAAGCCATCAAGCGACTGAAGATCGTGACGTCGTTTAATCAGCGCGATCCTGATACTGGCTATCGCCTCAATGATCCAAAGGCCATGATTCTTGATGTCGTTCCGGTGATCCCACCTGAACTTCGTCCGATGGTTCAACTCGAAGGTGGACGTTTCGCAACCTCCGACCTCAACGACTTGTACCGTCGCGTCATCAACCGCAATAACCGCCTTGAGCGTTTGTTGGGTCTTGGTGCTCCTGAAATTATCGTCAACAACGAAAAGCGCATGCTGCAAGAAGCAGTGGACGCATTGTTCGACAATGGTCGTCGTGGTCGTCCCGTGACTGGTCCTGGTAACCGTCCATTGAAGTCATTGTCAGACATGTTGAAGGGTAAGCAAGGTCGGTTCCGTCAGAACCTTCTCGGTAAGCGCGTTGACTATTCTGGCCGTTCAGTCATCGTGGCCGGACCGACGTTGCGTTTGCATCAGTGTGGTCTGCCGAAGTTGATGGCTCTTGAACTCTTCAAGCCATTCGTTATGAAGCGTCTTGTCGACATTGAGTACGCACAAAATATTAAGAGCGCCAAGCGCATGGTTGAACGTCGTCATCCACGCGTGTGGGACGTCCTCGAAGAAGTCATTCGCGAACACCCAGTGTTGTTGAACCGTGCACCCACGCTTCACCGATTGGGTATTCAGGCATTCGAGCCCGTGCTCGTTGAAGGCAAGGCCATTCAGATTCACCCACTCGTGTGTACGGCATTCAACGCTGACTTCGACGGTGACCAGATGGCTGTGCACGTACCGTTGTCGGCAGAAGCTCAGGCTGAAGCTCGCGTGCTGATGCTCAGCGCGAACAACATTTTGTCACCGGCTTCTGGTCGTCCAATTGTGACCCCGAGCCAGGACCTCATCATTGGTGGTTACTACTTAACCAACGATGGTCCTCGGACATTTGGTGAAGGTCGGACTTTCCGCCATAACTGGGAAGTCCTACGAGCAATGGATGAGGGTGCTATTGGCATCCACGCCAAGATCAAGATGCGCAAGGCTGACGGTGAGTTGTTTGAAACAACGCCTGGTCGACTTCTTTTTGAAGAGGCTTTGCCCGAGGGCTACACAGCGCGCTTTGGTCATATTGACAAGCCAATCAAGAAGAAGGAAATGGGTGAGATTGTTGAAGTCTTGTCCGACAACTTCATCAATGCCGAAGTTGCCGATTCGCTTGATGCCATCAAGTCCATTTGCTATCGCTACGCCTCGCAATCTGGATTGACTGTTTCTATTGATGACGTCAAGACACCTGCTTCAAAGAAGGAAATGCTTGAAGGGTACGAAAAGCAAGCGGAGAACGTCGAGAATCAGTTCAAGCGCGGCATTATCACCGATGGTGAGCGTCGTCAGCAAGAAGTGAGTATCTGGTCCGAAGCAACCGACAAGGTCAAAGACGAGATGGAGAAGGCTTTTAAGGCTGAACTCACAAACCCCGTCTACATGATGATCGACTCTGGTGCTCGTGGAAACATGACTCAGATGCGCCAGATTGCCGGTATGCGTGGTCTCGTGGCCAACCCTCGTGGTGACATGATTCCTCGTCCGATCAAGCGCAACTTCCGTGAGGGTCTTGAAACTTTGGAGTACTTCATTGCTACTCCAGGTGCTCGTAAGGGACTAGTTGACACCGCTCTTCGTACTGCGGACTCCGGTTACTTGACCCGTCGACTCGTTGACGTGGCCCAAGAACTCATCGTTCGTGAAGATGACTGCGGAACAACCCTTGGTGTGTGGATTGACAATGTTCAGGCCGATACGCCGAACCGTCGTTCATATATCGAGACCAAGTTGTACGGTCGTGCGCTGGCAGTTGACACCACTCTTGGTGACGGCACGGTTGTTGCTCGCAATACCATTGTCGGCGACGAATTGATGGAGACCTTGCGCGATGACGCTTCGTTTACTCGTGTTCGCGTTCGGTCGGTATTGACTTGTGATGCTGAACTCGGTGTATGTGCATTGTGCTACGGCCGTTCGTTGGCCAGTGGTAAAGCCATTGAACTTGGTGAAGCAGTTGGTGTTATTGCTGCGCAATCTATTGGTGAGCCTGGTACGCAGTTAACAATGCGTACCTTCCACACTGGTGGTGTTGCTGGTAAGGACATCGCTGGTGGTTTGCCACGCGTCGTTGAATTGTTCGAAGCTCGTACGCCTAAGGGTTCGGCTCGTTTGGCTCGTGCCACTGGAGTCGTACGTATCGGCGAGGACGAAGGCAAGGGCATCCCGGTCAATGTTGTTGATGATGCAGGTGAAGAGCACTTGGTGTTGTTGC
Source organism: Actinomycetota bacterium (assembly GCA_009705435.1). Lineage (GTDB taxonomy): Bacteria > Actinomycetota > Acidimicrobiia > Acidimicrobiales > Ilumatobacteraceae > Casp-actino8. The sequence continues at coordinate 2,693 of WLTJ01000134.1, forward strand.
CAACTGGCAGCCGCCCGATTGTTCGCGACGGAGATGAAGTCGTGGCCGGTCAGGCAATCACCGATGGTCCTTTTGATCCGAAAGAAATTATGGAGATCAAGGGCATCCGCGAAACTCAGACGTACATCGTTGAAGAAGTACAAAAGGTGTACCGCGATCAAGGTGTATCGATTCACGACAAGCACATTGAACTCATTGTTCGTCAGATGACTCGTCGCGTCAGTGTTCAGGAGACTGGTGACACCGATTTCTTGCCAGGTGAGCGCACCGACAACAAGACATTCCGTGACACAAACCGTGCCATGGTTGAAGATGGGAAGCGTCCCGCTGAAGGTCGTACCGAACTGATGGGTATTACTAAGGCTTCGTTGGCAACTGAATCTTGGTTGTCGGCTGCTTCATTCCAGGAGACCACTCGTGTTCTCACCGAGGCCGCCATTGACGGTCGAGGTGACTCGCTGAATGGCCTCAAGGAGAACATCATCATCGGAAAACTCATCCCAGCTGGTACGGGCATGATGCGTTATCGGGACTTCGGCATCGATGCCCCCGATTATGTGCCGATGGCGACCTGGCACAGTGACGACGAAGATACATCTGACGTTCTGAGCGCGGCTTGGGATGGTCAGTCACGAGGTTCCGACTCAGTTCCCGGCTGATTGCCGAGTCTGAATAGGTCAAAAAAGAAATAATTAGCCTGATATTGAGATGCCCTGGGGCAACGGGTTGCCGTTGTCCACAGGGCGCTCGTAACATCACAAGTTCCCGTGTGCGCGTTTGGCACGAGGGTGAGAGTCGTCAAGATATTCCGTAACACGGTGTTACGGACAAGCAAAGAGGTCAAAGAGTGCCCACAATTCAACAGCTGGTCCGCCAAGGACGAAGCACCAAGTTCACCAAATCGAAGACACCGGCCCTGAAGGGTTCGCCACAACGTCGCGGTGTATGCACACGTGTATATACCAACACGCCGAAGAAGCCGAACTCTGCGTTGCGCAAGGTTGCTCGTGTGCGTCTGTCAAGTGGTGTAGAAATCACCGCTTACATTCCAGGTGAAGGACACAACCTGCAGGAGCACTCCATTGTTCTCGTGCGTGGTGGTCGTGTTCGTGACCTTCCAGGTGTTCGTTACAAGATCATTCGTGGCGCGCTTGACGCAGCCGGAGTGAAAAACCGTAAGCAGTCCCGTAGTAGCTATGGCGCAAAGCGCGTCAAGTGATCGCATTCGAAAACAAAAGGAACAGGTGAATTGATATGCCCCGTAAGGGTCCAGCCCCACGCCGTGAAACGCAACCAGATCCGGTTTACCGATCCTTGCTCGTCACGCAACTTATGAACAAGGTCATGTTGAGCGGTAAAAAGAGCACCGCTGAAAAGATCGTCTACGACGCACTCAAGATGGTTGAAGAAAAGACTGGTGCTGAACCAATCGCCACTTTGAAGCGCGCCATTGACAACACTCGTCCTCCACTTGAAGTGCGTAGCCGCCGTGTTGGTGGAGCGACCTATCAGGTTCCAGTTGAAGTGAAGCCTCGCCGTGCAAATACTTTGGCTATTCGTTGGGTTGTTGATTATTCACGTGCTCGCCGCGAAAAGACAATGTCACAGTGTCTTGCCAACGAGTTGCTTGATGCTGCTAACGGTCTTGGCGCTGCTGTGAAGAAGCGCGATGATATGCAAAAGATGGCAGATTCAAATAAGGCCTACGCCCACTATCGCTGGTAATTCTCAGCGCTGATATGACTACCTCAGCACCCCGGTTTCAACACCGGGGTGCGACTATGTAAGCCCCCCTAACAAGAACGTCAAAGAAACGAAAGTGAACGAAGATGGCTAAGCGTGAGTATCCACTAGAGCGCACTCGCAATATCGGCATTATGGCCCACATTGATGCTGGTAAAACGACGACCACTGAACGCATTTTGTTTTACACGGGTAAGAGTTACAAGATCGGTGAAGTTCACGACGGCGCGGCAACCATGGACCACATGGCCCAAGAGCAGGAGCGTGGCATCACGATCACATCTGCTGCAACGACGTGTATCTGGAACGACCACCGCATCAACATCATCGACACCCCTGGCCACGTTGACTTCACCATTGAAGTAGAGCGCTCATTGCGCGTTCTCGACGGAGCTGTCACCGTATTCGACTCGGTCGCAGGTGTTGAACCACAAACCGAAACTGTGTGGCGACAGGCCAACAAATACAACGTTCCACGTATGTGCTTCGTGAACAAAATGGACCGCATCGGTGCTGACTTCTATCGCACAGTGGCGATGGTCAAAGATCGTCTTGAGGCGACCTGCGCAGTGATTCACCTTCCGATTGGTTCGGGTGGCCCCGAGAGCGCAAAGCCGTTCGCTGGTCTGATTGACCTAGTGAAGATGAAGGCTTTGATTTGGCATGACGAAGAACTCGGTGCCAAGTGGGACGAACTAGATATTCCCGCCGACATGGTCGACGAGGCCAATCAGTACCGCGAAGAACTGCTCGAAACGATTGCCACATCAGATGATGCGTTGATGGAAAAGTATCTTGCTGGTGAAGATCTTTCGATCGACGAAATTAAGGTTGCGATTCGTAAAGGAACTTTGGCCTTCGACTTCGTACCGATTCTTTGTGGTTCAGCATTCAAGAACAAGGGCGTGCAGCCGATGCTTGATGCCGTTGTGGATTA
>WLTJ01000135.1 GCA_009705435.1 Actinomycetota bacterium
ACAGAAGGTTGTCAACTGCGACCTCACCGTATGGGCGAATAACAAGAGCGTAACTACGAACGAGTGTTCGGTCAAGCATTGTCGGGGCGAACAGATGTTTGACCTGCTCAGAGGGGGTGCCTTACGGCGCCAATGAGTTCAACCAGGCCGCAGCCTCGTCAATTTCAGCAAAACCCATGGGTCGTACCCGTAGATCAATGGCCATCCACACGGTGTGCGTTATCGGCCAGGTAAGGACCGCAACCAACACCTCAGCAGTGGCTAGAACCACAAATAATGTGAGCACGGGAACATCTGGAACGGTGAGACCAATCGCAATTCCTGAGGCCGCGACCAACCAGCAAATATTGACCACTAGAGCGATTGTCATTGACCCAAGTTCTTGACCCTCCGTATTGCGAGTGCGTTGAAGTCCGCAAGCAAGACAACGATCCCCTTGTTTAAACCAGGTCTGAAACCATGCGTGCCGATCACCACAGCGAGGACAACGGCGGAGCAACGATCGAAAAATCATCCGCCTCGTCGAGAGTGTTGTTTTCACCACAGAAATAATTTGCCGAATCAGGCCGTAAGTTCGTTAACAAAATCACTGAAAACATTGGCGTAACGCATCGACTCTTCGTCACTATGCATGATTGAAATGAGCCATTGTTCATCAAGACCAGGTGGCAACAAAATGCCACGATTGATTCCGTAAATCCACTGCGCAAAAGCAAGATCTAAATCGCTTTTCTTATAATCGCGATAGTTACGAACCGGCTCCGATGTCCACGTCACACAACCCTTAGCACCAAATTGTAAAACCTGTGCTGGCAGATTGGCTTCTTCGATGATGTCACTACATGCATCAACTAACAATTTGTTACGACCGATAGCGATGGCAGTTGCCTGAGGCGTGCACACCTCTGAGAGAACTGCTTTGGCGGCAGCCATACACAACGGATTTCCGTTATAGGTTCCGAGGTGAATCACACGACCCATGGTGATTTGGTCCATGTACTCGCGTTTGCCACCGAAGGCCCCGAGTGGCAGTCCACCACCGATTGATTTCGCTAAGGCCACCAAGTCAGGAGTTACTCCCAGCGCGCCCGTTGCTCCACCCCATCCAGCAGTAATACCAGTCTTCACTTCATCAAAGATCAGCAATGTTCCGTAGCGCGTTGTGATTTCACGAACGGCTTCGAGATAGCCAGGATCGGGAAGACAAATACCGATGTTCTCCATCACCGGTTCAACAATGAAACAAGCCACATCTTCGTGACGTAATGCGCGCTCAAGAGCTTCTGCATCGTTATACGGAACCACGATGGTGTCCCCAAGGACCGCCTGCGTGATGCCAGCAGTTGCAGGTACCGAATTGGGACGATCTGCTGGTCCTGCATCTTCAAGTTTCGGCTTCATCGAGATCATCACTTCATCGTGATGCCCGTGATATCCACCTTCAACTTTGACGATCTTGTCGCGACCAGTGGCACCGCGGGCGACACGAATGGCATCCATCGTGGCTTCGGTTCCGGAGTTCGTAAAACGCCACATTGGCAGGCCATAACGCTGACCCAAAAGTTCGGCGACATCGGCATTGAGTTCACACGGAGTGACAAATAAGGTCCCATCGTCAAGTTGAGCATCGATGGCACGACGGACTAACGGATTGACGTGACCGCTAAACAAAGCTCCGAAGCCCATGTCATAGTCGACGTATTCGTTGTCGTCAACGTCCCACATATTTGCGCCCCGCGCCGCCTTCACCACAATGGGGTGAGGATCATACGCTTGGAAACTTGATGGCACGCCCAGTGGCATGACGAGACGAGCCCGCACAGATGCTTTCTGGGAGCCACGAGTCCGCTCGGCGTACCGGGCGACTTCTCGCTGAGTAATTTCCTTCGCTCTCCAGCCGAGGCTGTGAGCACTACTGATTGCAGATTCCGTGGAGGACACGGTTAAACACCCCTTTAAGGTTGATAACACCCTAACAGCAGATTGACAGTGCCTAACGCATCCTCACAGCGGGGCGAAAATAAAGGTGCGAAACCGGCAGTGATATGGCAGAATAGGGGCTCACATGGTGGGCGTAGCTCAGTTGGTTAGAGCGTCAGTTTGTGGTACTGAAGGCCGGGGGTTCGAGACCCCTCGTTCACCCAAAACATACGAAGTCCGGGCAGTTTTGACGGATACCTAGGTAGGTGCTGCGAGGCATCTACACTGGTACTTCGCGTTATGCACCTCTAGCTCAGCTGGCAGAGCAGTGGACTCTTAATCCATTGGTCCTGGGTTCGATCCCCAGGGGGTGCACCATTTTTCGGCAACTAGTTTGTGATACCCGTTAGTGGTCCAGGCGACAGATTGCCACAGCCACTTGTGCCGCCACACGAGCGTTGTTTTGCGCCAAAGCCAGATTCGCAGGGACACTTTTACCATCCGTGGCTTGTCCGATTCTGCCTAAAACAAACGGAGTCACGCCAGCACCACGAATACCTGCCGCGTCACAATCACTCAGTGCCTGCGCCAAAACGTGATCAAGATTAGTTGCATCTAGTTCGGCCTCAATGGGGATCGGCACAGTGAGGAGAACGCCAGTATTCGGACGCGAACGATTCGCCAAAATTTTTGCAACTTCATCAGCACCCTCAACGCGATGAGGAATTTTTATGCCAGATGAGCGCGTATAAAACGCGGGGAACCAATCATGTTGCCAACCGAGAACTGGCACACCAATTGTTTCAAAGTATTCGAGGGTACGCGGTAGATCTAAAAAGGCTTTCGCTCCAGCAGAGACGGTGACCACTGGATAATGCGCTATTGCATCTAAGTCGGCCGATATGTCGCCGGTGATTTCCGATCCTCGATGCACGCCACCTATGCCACCAGTGGCAAAAACACTCACTCCCCCACTCGCTGCAATAGCAACTGCAGCCGAAACCGTGGTTGCACCAAAATCCCATCGCTGTGCCACCGCCACGGCTATATCGCGTTCTGCAACTTTGCGCGCTGCCCCTAAAATTCTCTGATGTTCGGATTCGTCAATGCCTAAGCGCACGACACCATCGATAACAGCCGTCACCGCCGGCACACACCCCGCATGGCGAATGGCCGCGAGGCATTGCTGCAACGCTTGCGCATTAGCTGGCGACGGCAAACCAAGGTGCGAAAAAATAGTTGATTCAAGGGCCACCACTGGACGTCTCTGAGCCAGTGCCTCAGCTACTTCGTGTGAAAGGACGGGAGTCATGCGTCGCCCATTGTTTCATCTCGCACGAAACGACTCACGACTTCGACATGATGAGTATGCGGGAATACATCCAATACTTCGCTGTATTCCAAGACATATCCGCTGTCTCGTAACAATCGTGCGTCTCGACCCAAAGACGCTGGATCACATGAAATGAGCACAATCACTGAGGCTTGTGTGGCGACGAGAACCTCAACACCACTGGCGCGCAATCCATCGCGGGCCGGATCGGCTATCACTACTGCTGCCGCAACGGGTGCCCACTCCTCGACTGGTTGCTGCACAATTTCAACATCGCGTCCAGCCAAGTTCAGACGCGCATCCGAGCAGGCCGCGGGATTTGATTCAATGGCAATGACATGGCGATCACTCGGAAACACGGTGGCTGCAAAAAGTCCAACACCGCTGTAGGCATCAACAACTGGACCAGCATTCCACTGCGCCGAATCACCGAGGGCGCGTCGCGTCGCATCAACCAATGCTTCGGCGGCTTGCGGTGACGATTGAAAGAATGAACTTGCCGAAATCTGAAAAATATGACCGGCAACTACTTCATGAACAATCGCCTGTGAACCGAGACGAACATCGACTGGTAGACCCGACAGCGAATCTGCTGGCTCAGACCATGCCAGGCGCTCGGCTGATGAAACTCCGACACGCACAACCGCTTCTTGAGCGCCTTCAAGATGCGTTGTTGGCAACAATGCATTCAAGGATGGATGAGCCACTAAACAATGCTCAACGTTGACGACGAGGTGACTCTGCCGCTGACGAAAACCTACAGACCCACTCGGCGTGGCGGCCACACGAAGAGTTGTGCGTGCCCCAGTTATAGGAAGTTCCCCCGAGGCGAACAATCGAATATCTGGGGCCGTCATTTTTCCTAAACGCGTCAACGACTCGCGCACGATGTCCAACTTGATCTGACGCTGTAGATCAATTGACGCATGTTGTAAGTCGCATCCCCCACAACCTTGAGCCACATATTCACAGGGTGGCACAACTCGTTGCGCGCTGGGTTCAAGAATTTCGACGGCAATGGCGCGGGCATAGTCCTTGGACTGTTTGACGATTCGGGCCGACACCAGTTCACCCGGGAGACCGCCTTCAACAAAAATAACTCGTCCATCCTCGAGATGTCCGAAACCATCGCCCTCGGCCACAACCTTGTCAATACGCACCGAAACCGTGACATTGGGCGTCGGACGAGCCGCTCCGTGACGGTTGATTCGCTGTTTCATACCCTACGCAGGCTAGAGCCGACTAGCGTGATGGTGTGTCCTTACCAATTCTGATCTCCCCATCCGTCTTGCCGTGCGACTTCTCCAAACTTGGAGCCGAGGTCGAAGCCCTTGACGCCGCCGGCGTTGACCTCTTCCAGTGGGACGTTATGGACGGACAATTTGTCCCGAACCTGACCTTTGGCCCCGATGTCATCGCCTCGGCCCGTCAGTACACCACCAAACCCTTCGAGGCTCACCTGATGGTCCTCACCCCCGATGTCTTAGCAGCGCGCTATGTCGAGGCAGGTTGCAGTCGCCTGATCGTCCACGCCGAAGCCTGTCCACATCTCCATCGCACACTCGGCAATATCAACTCCATGGGCGCCAATGCTGCGGTGGCCCTCAATCCACATACTCCCATTAGCGCAATTGAACATGTTCTCGATCTCGTTGACATGGTGCTCGTCATGACCGTTAACCCAGGCTTCGGCGGGCAATCGTATATCGCGTCCATGGAACCAAAAATTAGAGAACTCAAGGCGCTTATTGAACGGCGAGGTTTGGCTGATCAAGTGAATATCGAAGTTGATGGTGGCATTGGGCCGTCAACAATTGAAGGAGCTGCTGCTGCTGGCGCCAATGTTTTGATTGCAGGTACGGCTCTATTCCGCTACAGCGAAGGTCTGAAGTTTGCTGTGAGTGATCTGCGCGCCAAAGCCACCGCTGCTCGCGCCAAAAACTAGTTACTCGCCATTCCAAGCGCGCTTACCCGAACGCATAACGGTGACCACGAAAGCGCGCACTGTGGCGAGACCAAGTAATCCACCAAAAACCCATAAAAACGGCAGCAAAATCGCTCGTCCAAGTCTTCCCTTAGCATTTTTGAGCGGTGCTAGAACTCCGCTTTCA
>WLTJ01000136.1 GCA_009705435.1 Actinomycetota bacterium
GATGGTGTTGTCGTCGAGGCCTTGCTCGCTGAGATAAGACAAAAGACGACCGATCTGTGCATCGGTGTGTGTGACGAAGCCGGCGTACACCTCCATATAGCGAGCAAACAACTTGCGCTCATTGGCTGACAGTGTGGACCATTGCGGAATCCACGATGGTCGCGGGGTGAGTTTGGTGTCGGGAGGGATGATGCCGAGTTTAAGTTGGCGCTCAAAAGTTCTTTGTTGAAGTACTTCCCATCCTTCATCAAACTTTCCGGCATACGGTTCAAACCATTCACGCGTCACATGGTGCGGTGCGTGAGCAGCCCCAGTTGCAAACCACAAAAAGAAAGGCTTATCGCGGGTCGCTTGTTGTTGATCGCGGATCATATTGATCGCTTGGTCAGCGAGATCTTCGGTGAGGTGGTACGCGCCACCTTGCGAGGTATTTTTTGGGGGAATGATCGGCGTGTTGTCGCGCACTAACTCAGGTGACCAATGGTTGGTTTCGGCGCCTAAGAATCCGTAGTAACGCTCGAAACCGAGACCCAGCGGCCAGCGATCAAAGGGTCCCGCCGATGAATATTCGGCTTGTGGCGTGAGATGCCATTTGCCGACTGCCATCGTGTTGTACCCGTTATCGCGCAAGATACGGGGCAAGGCGATTGCCGACTTCGGTAAGCGACCCGAATAGCCAGGAAGAGCAAATGGGGTTTCTTGAGTTGCTCCAATGCCGACGGCATGATGATTTCGACCAGTGAATAATGCGGCACGGGTCGAGGAACAAATTGATGTCACATGAAAGCGGTTAAAGCGCACGCCGCGTTTTGCCAAAGCATCAATATTCGGGGTGTCAATCAACGAGCCGTAACATCCCAACTGTCCAAAACCGATATCGTCCAGCAAAATAGTCACCATATTCGGAGCCCCGACGATGGGTTTTGGATATGGAACTGGCTGCGGTTCAATTTTCGGTACTGGGGGCATTTCTTGAGCGTAATCGTTTGATCCACCTAGGGGCGAAAGTAAGTAAGTGGTATAGCGTTTGCTCTGTTATGCCAAGTGAGTCCGCCCCTCGAATCGCCCTAGCCCCCGACACAGCTCCAAGTTGGATGTTGGACGCGGTGATTGCTGGCGGTGGGGAAGTTGTGCCACCCGCGCAAGCCGAGGGATTGATCTGGGCGGCACCACGAAAGCCAGAGGCGCTTAAAGAAGTTCTGCATAATGCAAGTCAGATCAAATGGGTGCAGTTGCCATTTGCGGGCATTGAAAACTTCATGCATTTGATTGATGAGGAGCGCTTATGGACGTGTGCCAAAGGCGTGTACGCCGAGCCCGTTGCTGAAATGGCGCTGTCACTGATGTTGGCCGGTATGCGTGGTTTGAATTCTTACGCTCGTCGTGCGTCATGGTCGGGTCCGATCGGCAAGAACTTACATAATGCCAACGTGACGATTTTCGGCGGCGGTGGGATTGCGGAGTCTCTCGTGAGAATGTTGACTCCGTTTGACTGCCGTATCACCGTTGTGCGAAATCGGGTCATGGACATGGTTGGGGTTGACGAGGTTCTCAGTAGCGAACACAGTACTGATGCACTGGCGGGGGCCGATGTGGTGGTGTTGGCTTTGGCTTTGACCCCCGAGACCGAGGGAATGATTGGTCGCGATGAACTGCAATCCATGAAAAGCGATGCGTGGTTAATCAATGTTGGGCGTGGCAAGCACATCGTCACTGATGACTTGGTGTGGGCCTTAGAGAACAAGATCATCGGTGGCGCAGGTCTTGATGTCACTGACCCTGAGCCATTGAGCGATGGTCACCCTTTATGGACAATGGAAAATTGCATCATCACTCCGCATGTTGGTAACACGCCGGCAATGGCAGTTCCACTTTTGGGTGAGCGCATCACGACCAATGTTCGTCATTGGGCGCAAGGGCTTGATCTTCTTGGGCCGGTCTACATCGATCTCGGTTACTAGTAGAGAAAGCGCCAGTTGATTCCACGATGTCGAATAATCATTATCAATCTTTAGGCGTGACCCTGACTTCGTCACCGGAAGAAATTCGCTTTGCATATCGCAACCTGGCGCGGATTCATCATCCTGATAAGCATGAAGGTCGGACTTCGGCACAGATGCTGGCAATCAATGAAGCATGGCGAGTGCTGTCGGATCCTGTCTTGCGCTATCAATACGATGCGAGTTTGCGACTTCGTTTGGATGATGAGCGAGATGCCGCCACTGCGCAAACTCAAGAACGTCTTCGTTCAATCGTTGATGATGTCCGAGGTCAGAGGTTTACTCCAGCAAAGTTTCCATGGCGCTTCGTCCTTGGCATCGTCGGGACTGCAACGGTGGCAATTTTGGTGCTTGGCGCCTTTAGTAATCCAGGCGAGGTCACGCCGATCGACAATGTCATCAGGGTTGGTTCGTGCGTGAATGTTGATGATGTGCGCCTAGAAGCATGGGAAGTTGAGTGCGCTGGCGTGCATGACGGCGTGGTTGAGCAGATGGTGCCTTTTGATAGTGATTGCCCCTATGGGAGCGTGGCCTATCGTGACCGTCAGGGCATGGGGCAAGCCTGCGTCGTTCCAGCTTGAGGTCAATTCAGGAGGTGGCGCTCCGGCAAGCGAGTGCTACAGTAAATTTTCGCTGGGGCGATTAGCTCAGTCGGCTAGAGCGCCACGTTCACACCGTGGAGGTCGTGGGTTCAAGCCCCGCATCGCCCACCCAGTAAGACCCGGTCGCCGAGTGCGGTCGGGTCTTTTGTATTCCCACGGTTCGGGCGTGTCACAGAGTACTTTGTTGGGGTGCGGCGTTTATGCGAGAAGCCTGGTTGTGGTCAACCCGTGGCTGTCATCTATGGACTTGCTCCAAGTGGGACTGAACCGATGATGTGGATCGATTCATGGTCTCCAGAACGCATTCGTGATGTGACGCCCCCTGGAGCACGCGGGGTGCTGTGTGTTCGACACGGCGAAATGGTTTCAGCGCCGCGGGGGTGGGTTCTTGAAGATCGACGTGAGGCAATCCCAAGATTGTTTAAGCCACGACAACGTGGCAACTTGGTCGCCGTGCCCGACTCCACTGCCGACAATGTGGCGCGGCCTAAGCGTGACAATACGGGCGCCCTCAAGAGATCTCATACTCGCGATATTCCTCGCCCGCAGTTGTTTGTTGATCTTCTAGGAAAAGACGAACCTGTCGCCGTTGAAACGGTGGCTGTTGTCGTTGAAAAAACTCCTGTCGTCCCCGTCGTTGAGCCGAGTCCCGTTGTCGTTGAGCCAACTGCTGTGGAGCCAACAGCCGTGGAGCCAGATGACTCCACAGAAATTTTGATACGTCAAGACGATTCACATCGTGGGACATCAACATTTGATCCCGATGAAGATTTTGCTGAGGTGCGCGAGCCGACGGGCTCGATGTTGCGCGACGCTTTTCGCCCACGTTTTGATGATCGACGTGATCCCACCAGCGAATTATTTCGTTCAACGCAATCATCAGAAGAATAGAAGTTTTTCATCATGGATGTTCGCGTTGATATTGACATTCCTTGTGGGCCGTCAGCGATCTATCCATTTGTCTGTGATTTAGTCCAGTATCCGCAATGGATGGGATTAGTTCATTCTGCGGTACTTGATCCGACGACCACGGGACCCACGGCATGGATTGTCGAACTTCGCGGCAAGATTGGACCCTTCGCCCGCTCAAAAAGGTTGAGGATGCAACAGGTTGTTGCTGACTCGCCACATCATGTGCGCTTTGAGCGCAACGAAGATGATGGACAGCAGCATGGCCAGTGGGTACTTGAGGTCAAGATCGCCGATCTAAGCACCGATATGATGCCAAAGTCATCGCTCAAGATGACCTTGCATTACGGCGGAAGATTGTTCAGTAGCGTTGTTGAAAGAGCGCTTCAGGATGAGATTGAAATGAGTAAAAAGCGGTTACTTCATCTCGTTATGTCTGCGTAGCCCACGCAGAGAATCGCTGATCGGCTCGACGCACGAGTTCAAGTTTCATCTCAAAACATTCCGAGAGGTTGGCAGCGGTGAAACTTTCTTCCATGGAGCCTGCTGTCATCACGGATCCATTTTTGAGAAAGAGAACATGGGTCATGCCGCGCGGTATTTCATCAACGTGATGAGTCACTAATACAAGCGGTGGGGATGACGCATCACAGGCAAGATTCTGTAAGACCATCACAAGTTGCTCGCGCCCTGCGAGGTCAAGACGCGCACTGGGCTCATCTAACAAAACGATGCCTGGTTCATTCATCAGCGAACGTGCCAAGAGAACACGCTGCTGTTCGCCCGATGACAAAGTTCCGAAATGGCGATCCCATAGCCCGCCAACATTCATTTGGTCAAGGCACTTTTGAGCCTGCTCACGATCACTCGAGTCATAGTCATGCCACCAAGTTTCGAGGGCGGCGTTTTTGGCCGTCATCACTACATCTCGAGCACTGAGGGCGGGACGTAGTTCGCTGGCAAATGAGGCCGAGACATACCCGATCCGTTGGCGCAGGGTCCGCACATCTGTCGTGCCCAGGGTTTCGCCGAGAACCGAGACAACCCCGGCTGTGGGGTGCTCGTACAAGGCAGCGATCCGCACTAAGGATGTTTTGCCGCTTCCGTTGGCCCCGACAATGAGCCAGCGTTGATCTGACTCGACGTGCAGGTTGACCTGATCCAAGATGTTTCGCCCGTCGCGGTTAAAAGTGATGTTGTCAAGGGCGAGAGCACAGACCATGGCTCTTCAGACTAGAACAAACACAGCAAAAAGTGCCCAAGATTGGCTTCTGCTTTGCGTCAGGGGTCGTGCGAGGCGCGAGAGTAGGGGGGTGACTTCGCCGCAAGATATCAGCGCAGATTTGTCTGCTGCTCTGGCCACCGAACTCGGGGTCGCCAGCGTGACAGATCTAGCGCGTCTGAGCGGTGGTGCCTCGCGTGAAACTTGGGGCTTTGTCGCTGATGGAAGACGACTCATTCTGCAACGCCAAAGGTTCGGGGACATCCGTGATATGGGTGTTGAGGCACGAGTTGTGCAAGCGGCCTTTAACGCAGGTGTGCCGGTACCCGAACTGATTGCTAACGGTTCGGGCGATATTGGTTCTGGCTTTATGATTTTGTCGCATCTTGAAGGCGAGACAATCGCCCGCAAGATTTTGCGTGATGAGCAATTTAGTCAAGCGCGCCAATCGTTAGTCACTCAATCAGCCGTGGCACTTGCTTCACTGCACTCGATTGATGGCACGAAGATTGACGGCTTGCCAAGTTTGGATCAAGTTCAGCAGTATCGCGAAACATTAGACAATCTGAATGATCAACTTGGTCAATC
>WLTJ01000137.1 GCA_009705435.1 Actinomycetota bacterium
AATCAAATGGCGCACGGTCATAGGTAATGAGGATCGCTAAGCCGAGAACAACGGGAGATGTTGAGAGCGGCAGAACCACGGCGGTGTGAATCCAATGACGTCGGGCGAAGGCCGTGGCTGCCATTCCCACGGGCACTGCAATGGCCGTAGCAGCAAGTGCGTAGACCAACGAAGTCGCAAGTGATGAGGGCAAGTCAATGTCCAGACCGCGAATGTCTTGTAGACCGAAAAGAACTTTCCACCCCGTCAAACTCCACGAGTCACGAGTATGTAGCGAAGAAAAAATGAGAGCTCCGAGGGGTGCGGTAAATGCTGTTGCGGTGAGAAAGACAATGATTCGCGAGGATCTGTTCAGAGCACGAGCACTGTTGCGATCTCCGATTTTGGAGAATTGTGCTCCTTGTGAGCGCGACCACCACGCAAAAGCACAGGCGATACATAAGGTTTGAGTGATGCCAAGGACTGTGGCTCCAGAGATATCGCCGAGTTGTACGGCCCGACGGTAGATCTCAATGTCCAGTGTTGCTAGACCAGGGCCTCCAAGAATTCGGATGATTCCGTATGAGGTGAAACACATCACGAAGATCAATGATCCTGCGGAGATGATTGCGGGGCGGGCAATCGGGAGAATGAGATGACGGTACACCTGCGCCGGCGATGCACCTAAAGTTTGTGCCGACTCAATGAGTCCTTGGTCGACGGATCGCCACAGCGGGCCGACAGTTCGTACGACGACAGAGATATTGAAAAAGATGTGCGCTAACAAGATGGCCCAGGTAGTGCGATGTAACGAAGTTGGTAGCACTGCTAAAAAGGCAGCACCCACGGCAATTGTCGGGAGAACAAATGGCACTGTGACGAGAGCAACCAAGATTGAGCGACCGGCGAATCGGTAACGCGCAAGAACCCATGTCGGAAAGAGTCCGAAGGCCAAGGTGAGAACCGTTGACAACATTCCCTGCCACAAAGAAAAAAACAGCGCGTCTGTAACCCCTGGCCGCCGCCAGACAGCAAAAATATCAGCGGACGCGATGTGTTGAACGCTGATCGCCAATAATGGGATTGCCGTGCTCGCAGCCACCACAACAAGTGCTGGGGCACTGGCGAGACGAGTCCACAATTTGCTCATCGCAGGGCGATATCCGACCATTGTTCGAGCCACACTTCGCGATATGTAGCGATGTCTTTCGAAGGCAGAGTAAAGGGCTGAGAGATCTGCGGTGCGTATTTGATAAACGACTCAGGTAACTCAACATCGGCATTGATGGGATAGACGAACAAACTTTCGGGCAGGAGTGTCTGAAAATCTTTGCTGATCAAATAGTCAATGAGTAGTTGTGACTCCGCTGGGTCATTCGTTCCGCGCAGAATACCCGCATATTCGGTCTGTCGAAAACAAGTTTCGGTGGCGACACCCGTCGGGGCAGGGGCATCTTGGGCCATTGGTGGATCAGCAAAAATAACTTCTGCTGGTGGACTTGTTGCATAGCTCACGACAAAAGGGCGATCGCCACCGTAACGAGTGAATGAGGTGTAATAGGCATCGCTCCAACTGTCGACAATGAGCACATCATTGTCAATGAGTTTCTCCCAATAGTTTGGCCAATCATCTCCGAAGGCGGCGATCGTTGCCAGCAGGAAAGCTAATCCAGGCGAAGATGTCGTGGCATTTTCGATAACCAGCATGGATGCGTATTGGCTAGAGAGTAAATCATCAAGTGTCTCTGGAGCGTCAATGCCGCGTTCGGCTAAGGCTGCAATGTCATAGTTCACGCAGACATCTCCGTAGTCAACAGCCACAGGTTCGCCATCGAAGACTTCACTATCGGTAGCTCGCGAAATGAAAGTGTTATCCACGCCCCACATCACATCGCCTTCTGGGTTGCCAGCGGTGAGCGAGGCTTTGGCAACCATCTCTCCTGCATCGCCCGATAATGCGATCGTGACCTTGATTCCAGTTTGAGCGGTGAAGGCATCGAAGGCTCCTGCAGGGGGAGTGAATGATTCATATGCAAGCAGCGTCAGTTCTTGTGTCTTTGGCGAGTCTGATCCACAGGCCGTGAGACCTACAAAGGTCAGAGCGATGACAAGACGTGATGTTTTATTGGCCAGAGAATATTTCATTGCTGACTGCTTTCATGCTCTTGAGGGGTAGTGAGAAAACCGGGATAGACGATCGCCAATACGCCACGGTCAATACTGATCTGGATCGAAGTTTTCTTGACCCGATTGCTCACTGAACGGGCGCTATGAGCCGATAATTCTTCGTTGTCAAGATTCCACATCAAACCTGCGGTCCTGACCCCGTGAGCAGAACCACCTAGTGGGATCAGGCTCAGGGTGCTTCCGATCGGCGCAGTACTGTCTAATTTTTTCGGACCGTGCAAAATCTCCACGCGGTCTGATCCAATCCATGCAAGCAAAGTTTTCATGACGCTGAGTGACGGATCGGCCAAGGCGGCCATGACACCCAGGATGTGGTCAATGCGATCACCCGAACCCCACAGAAGTGTGACATGTTGAAAGTTGTGTGCAACTGCGTAGGCAAGAGCCAACTCTGTATCTGTTTGGTCTTTATCGGAATCGTGGGTGATGATTTCCCAATCCTCATGGCGGGAGCGTTCAAGAGATACTGCTGAGACAGAGTCCATGTCGCCGAGAAACACGTTGGGTGTGAGACCAAGGGCCAAGGCATGGTCCAGTCCCGAGTCAGCACAAATGATGACCGTGTCGGGATCGAGATAGGCGAGCGCTTGGGACATGGGGGCATGTCCACCGATCACAATCAGGGCTCGTGTGAGTTGTCCGCTACCTATCATCCAAATCCCTCCGCTGGCATTACCCAGTTCAGGTTCTCGGGTCGGTGATAGCAATCACCCTCTCAGCACACTGATCTCGTGAGCTCCCCGTTGTGTGATGTGAGCCTAGCCCAAGATTTATGGGCGCGAGATATCTGGTTCAATAAATATGAAAAGTGCCATCGGAACGCTATGGCGCACTAGGACTTCAAGTTCATTGACCACAAGCGATAAGTCGGCGACAGATAGGGAGTGCTCAAACTCAACCTTGGCGGCGACAATTAATTCTTCAGGTCCGACATGCTCAGTACGCAGATTGATGAGGTGTAGCACTTTGGCATGGCTGGTGATCGCAGTCTCGATCTTTGCCACCTCACTTGGTAGCGCCGCCTCGCCGATGAGGTGACTCTTTAATTTGACAGCCAGGATCGCGGCGATGGCGATCAGGAGCACTCCAATGGAGATTGACCCCACGGCATCCCAACGTGGTTCATCTGTGTAGTGGCCGAGCAAGATGCCGACGAGTGCCAATATGAGACCAATTTCAGCCCCAATATCTTCAAGTAACACCACTGGTAGTTCTGGTTGTTTGCTGGTTCGGATGAATGTTCGAATTGTCTCCTCGGGCTTCTTGGCATGTTTAACTTCGCGAAGTGCCGTGAGCAATGAGAATGTTTCCAATAAAATTGCTGCTCCTAAAATCGAGACAGCGATAGCGACGCTCTTCGTCTCGTGAGGGTGGGAGAATTTTTGGATTCCTTCATATAAGGCGAATAGACCTCCCACAGAAAAAAGCACCAGTGCTACGACGAAGGACCAAAAGTATCTCTCGCGTCCATAGCCAAACTCGGACTTGCGGTCCGGTTTTTTTTGTGCCCTTTTGCTGCCGAGCAATAAAAGGCCTTGGTTGCCGGAGTCGGCGAGGGAATGCACAGCCTCGGCTAACAGGGCTGTTGATCGGGTGAGAGCGAATCCAGTGAACTTGGCGACTGCGATTCCTAGATTGGCGCCAAAGGCTGCCACGATTGCTTTCTTGCTTCCGTCTTGCATAGTGACACAATGTCACATGGGGACTTGTTAATCATATTTAGAGAGAGGATTCATTATGGAACATCAACTCAAAGGTCGAGTAGCGCTTGTTTCTGGCGGTGGGCGCGGGATTGGACGATCTATCTGCGAACTACTGGCTAGTCATGGTGCATCCGTGGCTGTGAATTATCGCAAGGACGAGCAAGCTGCCCAAGATACCGTGGCGACCATTGTCGCCGCTGGAGGCACTGCGCGCGCCTACGCTGCATCGGTTGACGATGCCGATGCGGTTGCTCTCATGGTGGATCAGGTGATTGCAGATTTCGGTTACATCGATCTGTTGGTATGTAACGCTGGAATCGCCTCTCGCGGTCAAGCCGTGGCCGATACTGATCCTGGTGAGGTCATGCGTCTGATCAATACTCACGCCATCGGACCACATCACTTAGCGCGCTGCGTGTTGCCCAGTATGCGTGAGCGAGACAGAGGTGACATCGTGATGATCTCCTCGGTAGCGACATCGCATATGGGTCCCAACGGTGCTCCATACAGCATGGGTAAAGCGGCCATGGAGGCCCTCGCATTGACCCTCGCCAAAGAGGAACGCAAATACGGCATTCATGCAAATATTGTTGCTCCAGGTCTTGTTGAGACCGATATGGGTGTCCGCTTGGCTCGCGCCATGACTGGGAAAAGCGAAATGGGCGACCTCCGCAGTCTTGATGCCACATCGCCATTTGGACGGGTCTGTCAACCTCTTGATGTCGCCAATGTTGTGCTGTGGTTATGCAGTGATGGATCCGGATATGTGACTGGTCAGCGCATTGAATGCGATGGTGGAGGGCCCCGCTGACCAATATCGGTGTGCGTCTTTCCTAGAAAAGCAAGGCGGCGATCTAGCGAGCGTCCTCTGTGGCAGATAGCGTCACGTATATGACCCCCGTCAGCCCATTTGCTTCCCCCGAAACTTCCGTACTCAACGAATCCATCATCTCGATCACTGATGACTCGTTGGCAGAACTGATTAAGTTGCGTGATGCCGAAGAAGATGCAACATCGCTCGGTTTGCGTCTCGAGATTGTGAGTGGTCCTGGCGAAGAATTCAAATATGACTTGTCCCTTGACGAGTTTCGCAAGGCTGCCTTCACAGACGAAGTGCGCACTCATGGTGGAATGAAAGTCATTATTCCTGCCAAAGATGTTGAACTTTTGACTGGTGCGGTACTTGACTATTCGGCGAGTGGTGGTTTGGTGATTCGCAACCCCAACAAGCCGATTGTGGCATCCGTTGAAGGTCTTGTGAAAGACGACGCAATGTCAGCAGAGATTGAAGCGATTGTGGCCGTCGAGGTGAACCCTGCACTTGCAGCACACGGCGGATTCGTGACATTCATGGGACACGATGAAAAAGGAACTGCCTACCTCACGATGGGTGGTGGCTGTCACGGTTGTTCAATGAGCAAGATGACGATGCTTGAAGGTGTGCAAACAACC